>CACVSR010000008.1 GCA_902756775.1 uncultured Lachnospiraceae bacterium
TGCTTCCCTATCTGAAGCAGCAGGGGATCCGGCGTATTGAATGTGTTTTCCTGAGCCACGGAGATGCGGATCACCTCTGCGGGATTGAAGAACTTCTGGAAAGCATCGCAGAAAAAAAGACCTCCCTGCGCATCCGGGCTGTTTCCATGCCCTTCTGGATGAAAGACGACGCATCCGGAAAGCGGCTCTGCCGCCTTGCCGCTGCCGCTGGCACAGAAGTCATCTGGAGCAGCGCCGGCGACTATCTTGTCTCCGTCTCTCCCGTCTTTACAAAAAACAGACTTTCCATTGAAATCCTTCACCCTTCCCCCAAAAGCGATGCGCAGGAAGGAAACGCCGGTTCCATGGTGCTGTCCGTGACCTACGGAGATTTTTCGGCACTTCTGACCGGGGATCTGGAAGCCGAAGGAGAGGATGAAATTCTTCCGGTTCTTTCCCATTATGACTACCTGAAGGCAGCGCATCACGGCTCCCGCTATTCCACCTCCCGCGCATTTCTTTCTGCCGTCTCCCCTTCCGTGGTAACAGTCTCCGCCCCGAAAAAAAGTAAATACGGCCATCCCCACAGGGAGACGCTGGGCAGAATCCGACGAGAAGGTGCCGACTGCTTTATCACGAAAGACTGCGGCGCCATCACCGCATGGACAGACGGAAAAGAAATGAAAATCCTGACTTTCCGAAATGGCTCTGGAAAAAAAGAGTGAGAACAGCTATCATTAAGGAATACATCGTTGGCACTGCCGGTCTTATGGAAAACTCTTCCGTTACCGGCCCGCTGCGTTCCGCCGGAACCATGCAGAGAAGGAATCCATGAAAGCACTGATCGAAGACCTGAAAACCGGAAATTTCCGCCCCGCATACCTGCTGTACGGAGAAGAAACCTATCTGAAGGCTTTTTACCGTGACAAGCTTGTCCATGCGCTGGTCCCGGAAAGTGACAGCATGAACTTTACCAGATACGAAGAAAAGGGAGCTGTTCCGGACCAGGTCATCGCCCAGGCCGAAACCCTTCCTTTTTTTGCAGACCGCCGGGTGATCCTCCTGGAAAATACAGGAATGTTTAAAAATAAAAGCGACCAGATGGCCGACTACATCAAGGAGCTCCCGGACTATCTGGTTCTTGTCTTTGTGGAGGAAGAGGTTGACAAGCGGAACCGCCTCTATAAGGCGGTGCAAAAATACGGACGCATTGTGGAATTTGGCCCCCAGAATACCGATGTGCTGATCCGGTGGGTCTACGGAAAGCTGAAAAAAGAAGAGAAAAAAATAACGCCGAAGGACATGGAATACTTGCTGACCGTTACCGGAACCGATATGGCCAACATCAGTTCGGAACTGGAAAAACTGCTATCCTATACCCTGGGACGCTCTGTCATCACGCGGGAGGATATCGACGCCATCTGCACTCCTCAGATCAGCAACCGCATTTTTGACATGCTGCAGGCCGTCACAGAACACCGGCAGAAACAGGCCATGGACTATTATTATGACCTGCTTGCCCTGAAGGAACCCCCGATGCGGATTCTTTATCTCCTGACCCGGCAGTACAATCAGCTTTTGCTGATCAAAATCATGCAGAAGGAAGGCATGTCCTCCAGAGACATTGCCCCCAAAGTCGGACTGCCCCCTTTTGTCGTCAACAAATATACCGGTCTCTGCCGCCGCTTCAGCGAGCAGCAGCTGCGTGACATTATCGAAACCTGCACCCGGTCCGAAACCGATGTAAAAACAGGCCATCTGAACGACGAGCTTAGCGTAGAACTGCTGATCACCCGGCTGAGCAAGTAGATGATCCATGCTTTAACAGCATTTTTTGAAACCGGGACACCCCATCCCTACATAGACGACTCCAACAGCCATGGAAACAGCAAGTTCAACAGGCGCGGTACCAATACAATATGCGTAAAAAAGGAGCCGTGAATGTGGGTTCATTCACGACTCCGGGTTTTTTGATATTTGCTTGTTTCTGCCGGCCGACGACTGCCCGCAGAAACCTGCGGCTGTCCTATTACTGAATAGAGTTGACAGCTTTGCTCAAACGGGAAACTTTTCTGGAAGCATTGTTCTTATGGTAAATGCCCTTGGACGCAGCCTTGCTGATCGCAGAAATGGAATCTGTCAGAGCGCTCTGAGCAGCTTCCTTATTTCCTTCTGCCACTGCAGCCTCTACCTTCTTGATAGAAGTTTTAACAGCGGATTTAGCGGCCTGATTTCTGGCAGCTTTCTTCTCGCTTACAAGGATTCTTTTCTTTGCGGATTTAATGTTAGCCAAACTGTTCACCTCCTGTTAGATTTATAATATCTGACACGTGAACTTTACAGGACTGACACAATTTCCCTTTTGAACACGCTCAATTATCTTATTCCATCTGCCCAGCTTTGTCAATAAAAAAGTGCGGTTTGAGCAATTTGCCTGGGCTCTATGATATAGATGTTTATCATGTTTATCATTCTACTGTCTGGATAACAGCTTTCTGCTTCTTTTTCATGAATCCCAAGTTTCTGCACAATTTTATGTCCTTGTATTCATTCTTATTTTGTGCGCCCTATCTCTTCTTTTGAGATGTTTTCGCCTCTATAATTTTTTTTAGAATTCCTGATCAGCCTCAAAACCGGAAGATGCTTTTTCGCATTCCGAAAGGCTGTTGAAGCAGGAACACAAGCGGAAAACCGGAAGAAGACACTTTATTTCACGAAAAGGAGGAGACAGAATGGCAGTCGGAAAATTTATGCAGCGGGCATCACAGCGAGACTATTCGAAGCACTGGGCAGTTCCGGGTACTTTTCCCTGGATTATCCAGCAGCCCAAGCCGCCTATTACAGGTCGTCCGATCAGCGTAAAGGACAATTACATTCGGGCCGTCAAAGGGGAACAGCCTTACTGGATTCCCTGTTATTTCTATGAATCAAATACCATCTGGCCGGATGCCATAGAGGAACACCCGGTTCCTGAGAAAAGCGGATATGACTGGTGGGGCGTAGACTGGGAAATGGTGGACAGCATCAACGGCATGATCACCAAACCGGGAACAAGAACCATCTCTGATTTTTCCAAATGGAAGGAAGAGCTGGAGTGGCCGGACATTTCCCAGGTAGATTTTGAGGCAGACGGAAAAAAGATTCAGAAAGATCTGGATCCGGACAGGGTTCACATCTACCAGTGTACGGAAGGAATTTTTGAACGCCTGCATGAGATGATTCCTTTTGCAGAGTCCCTGATGGCATTCTATGAAGAGCCGGAGCTTCTGGCTGAATTTTTTGATAAAATGGCCGACTATAAAATTGAAACGACTCAGAAGATTTTTGATTACTACGGCCGGGTAGACGGCGTTCTGTACCATGATGACTGGGGAACCGAAAGAGCCGGATTCTTCTCCAATGAGATGTTTGACGAGCAGCTTCTTCCCTATGAGAAAAAGTTTCTCCGGGATTTTGTAAAAAAGAACGGCCGCTTTGTGGAACTCCATTCCTGCGGAAGAAACGGACAATACCTGCCTGAAATGATCGAGATGGGTGTCGATTACTGGAATCCGCAGCACAGGGCAAATGACTATGACGAACTCTTTGAGAAATGGAACACCCAAATGTCCTTTGCCTTTGATATTGATATTCCACATGGCGCAGGCGAAGAGGAAATCCGCAAACGGGTGCGTGATTTTGTCGATCATTTTGGCGGCAACGGAAGAATTCTGGCAAGCATTATGACGGATTTTACAGATCCCAGGCAGACGGACATAGCCAAGGATGAGCTCTATCACTATTCCCTCGAATATTACAACAAGCTGTACCACAGAAACAGCAACAATTAAATGCTCCTGTGGCTGCGAGTATTCTGCTGCGGATCATTGCTTTCTTCCCGCAGCAGAACGCGCCCTGATGAACCTCGATGAGCCTCGTCAAAATTGTAAAATATTCTGAAATTTTTTTGGTGGAAAATTTTCTGACAGTGTGCTATAATTCATTTTTGCAAGGAAATGGAACGTTAGCTCAGCTGGGAGAGCGTCTGATTCACGTTCAGAAGGTCACAGGTTCGAGTCCTGCACGTTCCACATATGCCGGGAATTTCTGAAAAGAAATTCCCGGTGTTTTTTTATTTCTTTCTGGCGGCATAATTATAACATTATCAGGTCTGTCATCTTATAATTGTCACCCTGTTACTATTTTAGGTTGACAATCTTTTCCTCTCCTCTTATACTCGGAACGTGCGGAAGGAATTCTTACTGAAGTTATTCCGACTGCCAGTGATTCCATAACAGGAGGTTTTATTTCCCATGCGTACAACTTCTTCAGCAGCTTCCGAAAACACACAGAAGAAGATAACCACAAAAAAGCTGGTGACAATGGCTATGTTTGCGGCCATTCTCTGCATTTCCGCTTACATCAGCATACCGCTGCCGCTGCCTGGCGCGCCGCACATTACGATGCTTAATTTTGTCATTCTGCTGATTGCCCTGCTGTTTTCTTCCGGAGAAAGTTTTTTGATTATTCTTGTGTGGCTGATTTTGGGAATCCTCGGACTTCCCGTTTTCATCGGCGGGGGATCCGGCATCGGCTATCTGATGACTCCTTATGGGGGGTATACGCTTGTATTTCCGCTGATCGGGCTTCTCCTTCCGATTCTCAGAGGAAAGTCTTATCACAGAATCCGGTACACCATCTCTGCCGTAGTCGGCGCCCTGCTGATCGATCTGATCGGTATGTTCTGGCTGATGGCAGCATCTCACTACAGCCTGAGAACAGGTCTTCTGACAGGCTTTCTGCCGTTCCTGCCGCTGGATCTTCTGAAATCCGTAATAGCGGCGCAAATCGTGCCTGCCTTTCGCCGGATAACGAATTGACACTCCCATCGGATGAAGTCAGGGAAATCCGGAAATAGTATAACGACACAGTAAAAATCCGGGCATTCTCTTTTTGCCGCATAACAGGCAAAAGAAATATACCCGGATTTTTATCTGAGATTTTTATCTGAAATGGCTTCACGCAGTCAGATACCCCACCAGTTCCCAGCGGGAGGATATATGAAGTTTACGGTAAAGATTCTGGAGGTGCTTCTGTAACGTATGCTCCGTTATGTGCAGGGCGTCGCAGATACAGGAGTTTGCATCCCCCCGGAACATCCGCTCCAGCACCTCTCTCTCCCTGGGAGTCAGATGAACCTGACTGTTTATTCTGGTAATGGCATGATCTACAATCTCCTGAGAAGTATCTCTGCAGAGAAGGCGGTAAAAGATCTGCTCCAGATGCGGTTCCAGGGAACGAAGCAGAAATCTCTCTGCGTCCGTAAACCTTCCCTTTTTTCTCAACCGGTAAAGCCGGACCTGAGCCAGCGGCTGATCCTTATGGCAGATCTTCAGCTCCAGTTCATCAAACAACAATTCCGAAAGATACGGTTCCCTGTCATTCAGATCCGGATCTCCCGTGTAAAAGACCTGCACATCGGCGTACTGATAGGGAATGAGTTTCTGAAGGGAACCAAGCAATTCCTGCTTCACACTTTCTACATCACATTGTTCGTATAAGCTGCAGATCATCGTATTATAGGTTCTGAACATAGCGATTTCCATCATGAACTCCTTTCCCTGCCAGACAGCCGAAACCGGAAAAAAAGAGACACCTCCCTCGAAAGGAAGATGCCTCTTTGCACCTGATGGTGAGATTGTATCAGATTTTCTAATTAAATTCCAGTATAATTTTCATTTTAGGACATCCGTATGAAGTTTTTTCATAGGGGAAACACCAGCAGTCCGATCAGTCCCGGTCCTGTATTCACTGCAAGCGAAGCGTTGATTTGATTACAATAAATACATTCTCCCTGGGGAAGCCGTTCCCTGACCATCTTCAGCATCTGTTTTCCGCCCTCTTCATCATTCCCGTTCAAGACGGAAATCCAGCATTTTCTGTCGCCTGCCGCAGCAGCAGCTTCTTCCAGTAATTTTGATTTGGCCTGTCTGGAACCCCGGACTTTTGCCACCGTATAATATACGCCTTCCGGATCACAGGAAATGATCGGCTTCATGTGAAGCACATTGGCAATTATATAGGTTACATTCCCTATCCGTCCGCCTTTTTTTAAATATTCCAGGGAATCCATGTAAAACATTAAATGCGAGTCTTCCCTTTTTTCCTCCAGGCGCCGGCAGATTTCACGGAAAGGAATCCCCTTCTGAACAAGATCCGCCGCATAAACGGCATAAACACCGCTCCCGAAGGAGATGTCCTTCGTATTATAGACAAAAGTTTCCAGACCATCTACCTCTTCCGCAGCACTCCGAACGGTGTTCACTGTACCGCTCAAATGATCGGAAACATGAATGGAAATGCAATGTGTGTATCCCTCTTCCCTGAGGCCTTCCAGAAATTTCTGCACTTCCCCGAAAGACGGCATGGAAGTTGTCGGGATTTCCTTTGGAAAGCGCTGATAAACGATTCTGGGGTCAATGTTTACTCCATCCTCATACTCTCCCTCCGGATAGATGATATGAACAGGGATGACACGAATGTTGTATTTTTTCTGCAATTCCTGCCCGACATCGCAGCATGAATCTGCGACCACAATTATTTTTTCCTGCATTTTTCCCCCTCAGACTGCAGACCGTACTTCTCTCCGAACAATTATTCAGAGAGTACGCCGCTGCCATGCAGACACACAATGATTTGATAAAAACACCCGAGTAATATATAGTAATCATAATAGTTTTTCAAATATCTCTTGTCAAGATATTAAAAAACCGATACAAAGTTTTCATTGACTTTTCTCACTTTTTTAATAAACTACTGTATAAGTCCAGTATAAGTCCAGTTTCAGAGCAAAAGCTTACGGGTCGCTTATCAGCCGGGAAGCCTTTTTTAATTTTTGAAAAACAGATTGGAGAGTAACCAGATGACGGATGTACATGCTGAAAAAATCATATCAGCCCTGGAAAATTTTCAGATGCCCGCCTATGCGGAAATACCGGATGTCGGTCTTTACCTGAAGCAGGTGGTAAAATATATCAACGGATATCTGGACCCCGTGCTTTCGGAGTCTCTTACTATTTCTATGGTCAGCAATTATGTAAAACAAAAGCTGGTTCCGAACCCGGTTCACAAGATGTATTTGAGAGACCAGATTGCCTTTCTTTTCTATATTTCCATATCCAAATGTGTACTTTCGCTGGATGAAATACGGTTTCTTCTGCAGGTCAGTCAAAAAAAACACACCGCTGAAGATGCCTATGAGCTCTTCCGCAGTCAGCTGGAAACAGCGCTTCATCACATTGTAAGAGAGGGAGATCCTATCCCTGCAGTCGGAAGCGATGACTCGGAGGAACGCATCCTGTTGAGAAATACTGTGATCACCATCTCACACAAAATATATATGGACCAGTATTTTTATTACTCACAGCTGATTGAGAAGGAACGTGAGCAGTCCAATACCGCAAAATAATACACGTCCGGCTCTTGGTCTTTCCGGAATACCATTTTCTTTCCCCGCAGCCGGATATTCCGGTTCCCCGCTGCGTCTGTGCCATAAAAAAAGCTCCCGTGTGCGGGAGCTTTTTCTAACCATCTTTAAAGCCATCTTACTTTTTCTCTTTGAAAGGAGTTGCGAAGATAAAGATAACAGCGACCACAAAATCAAAGACAAAGCCGATTGCGATCATCGGAAGGATGAAATTGTCAGCTCCGAAAATCTTCATCAGAAGCGAATTATACGGAGATGCCACAAATCCTCCCAGATTCATAAAGGCCAGGATCAGCGAAGATGCCATGGCAACGGTGCTTGGCGGTGTAGCCATTCCCATCCAGGCCATAAATGCAGGGAAGAAGGTGGAAAATCCAAATCCTACGATCATCAGGCCTGCCGTCATGATCGGCATGGTTTCCCCGACAAAGACAAGCAGGAATCCCAGTCCGCAGAGAGCCATTCCAATGGAAATAACAAACCGCTTTGCCACCTTGAAAATATGGCCGAAAGTAAATCCTGCCACAACGCCCGCCACCGTGTAAAGAGAAAGAGAGGTTGCCGCCACAGCAGGGCCGCCGGCGTTTCTCTGCACAAAAAGGGTGGACATATTCAGCATAATCGGAAATGCCAGCAGATTATACACAAAAATGAGAAGCGCAATCAAATAGATGGATTTTCCCATCGGTTCTTTCTTTCCTGCATTGGAAACTACGTCCTCCGCCGGAGGCTCCGGAAGGAAGAATGCCATTACAACAGCAACGATCAGGAGTGCATGTCCCCAGAATACCAGCTGCCATCCTCTTTCACCTGTCCCGGCCAGAACGCCTCCCAGTATCTGCAGAATAATTCCTCCGGCATTCATAAACAGTGTTCCGTAGCCCAGAAGATTTGCCTGTTTCTGCCCCTTGTACAAGCCGACGATCAAAGCGTTTCCTAATGGTGCCAGCAGTCCTGCACCCAGTCCCAGGATGGCACGGCAGACCAGTGTCAGCTCAAAGTTGTCAAAAAACGCCGGGGCTATCCCTCCGATCAGCGCAATGATGCCGGCCGTAATTGCCAGTGTCCTGTATTTTATTTTCTTTCCCATAATGGAGCCGGCAATAAAGGTTCCGATTACAATGAACAATGTCGGGAGCGTAGAAATATAAGAAATATACGCCGCCTTGTCCGGCCAGTGCTCCATAAATGTAGCCATGGCAGGCGTTACGATGGTGATTGCCATGGAAACAAAATACAGCGTCATAATGGAAGCAAGATTCAATCCGCTGACTTTTTTCTCCTCCATGAAAATTTCCTCCTCTTTTGAAATAAACAGATTAACAGTTACATTTTCTGTGCCGTACGGATTCCTGGATTATCTTATCTCTTCTCCCATGCCGCGGGAATGTCCTGTCGGCACAATCTTTGCTGCTCCTGCCGCACCAAAAATTGTGCGCAGACTCCCCCCCTCGATCCGTCCGGCTGCTGTAAACCGGACGGCCCTACGGCCTACGGATATATGCCACATGTTTTTTCAATCCGCGTTCATGTAACAGGGTGTTCCTGCGCATACCTTCTTCCGTATTTTTCCAGCTCATCACGATAGATTTTGTTATTCCATTCCCGGAAGCATACGCCGTTCGGAATCGACGGATAGAACCGCCCGGCAGGACAGTATTCGTCAAACGCTCTTCTGACTTCCTGTCTGATCGCTTCTTCCGATATACCGTCAACATCAATGGCAGGACCGTCCACACCGCCGACCATAGCAAGCTTTCCCTCTGTAATCTTCTGGATTTTCACGATATCATTCTGCGCAATGACTCCCTGCCAGATATCAATTCCCAGATCTACCATGTCGGTCACCAGAGGCTGGCAGATGCAGTCCGCGTGGTGCATGTAAATCATGCCGCAGTCATGAATGGCATCGGAAATTTCCTGCTGAAGAGGCTTGATGATTTCTCTCCAGACAGCCGGCGGCAAAAATACATTCTGCTTGGAACCCCAGTCATCATGATAGAAAATGATATCCGGGTGAACCTTTTCCGCCATCTGCCTGATGTAGGCAATTTTGAAATCCTTGATCACAGACAGCAGTTCCTTCATCTCATCCGGATATTCCAGATAATCCATCAGGGCATTTTCCATTCCGAGAAGAAAATGCGACCTCTCAAACAATCCTCCTCCGAACATAATTCCGACGAATTTTTCTTTCCGGTCAACGCCTTCGGCCACTTTCTGCGCAGGTCCCCAATCCAGGTTTTCCAGAGACGGAACCTTCACATAGCGGTCCCAGTTTTCAATATCCTTGATAACCACATTATCCGGAGTGATATACGGATGAGCGCCCGGCGCACCCGGCTTCCATACGTAAGGCACTCCCCAGGAGTCCGGGTGTATTTTTCCATCCTGCGGCGGGATATCCCGCATCAGCACCGGATCCGGAAGCAATACAATCGCATCCATCAAATCCCCGTAATAATCCGGCTGTTCTCTGTTGTAAACCGCCATGGCATTTTCTCTTGGTGTCATTTCCTCCGCCTCCCTTTATTTATCTTTTGAAAAACTGTCAGAATATATTCCATTTTGACTTTTAGCACTGTATCTAACATGCTGTTCTCTGATCTGCAGGGAGTCTTCTGACCCTGCATTTTTTATTTTAAGGGGGGCTTGTGCTCTGCAACAGATACCGGCAGCACAATTATTAAGTCTTTCCTTTCCGGAATTTTGTGCCCGATGCAGAAAAGCGGAAGAGAAGTTTTTCCTCCTGAAAAAAAATGTTATAATAAATGCAGTCTGTTTCCGGAATACGTTTTTCTCCAAGAGCCTGACCGAAGTTGTCTGCCGGATAGCAGCTGCCCGGAAAACAAGAAACGGCAGGAGGTTTAAGATGAAGTTAAGTATGTGGATGATTGCCAACCGGCTCTCCCCTTTGATGGATGTGAAAACCAATATCAGCGCTGACGCCAAACCGGTTCTGAACAGCGCCCGCCTTGTATACTCCACAAACTGTGTCCATGTCTATCAGGACAGGGATCATGTTGTCTGCAGCGGAGAGGGCGACTCAATCTGCCTGTATGGAGTCACGGAAAAAGAAGCCTTTGAGATCATCCAGGGGGTTTTTGACTACTTTCAGGACTGGGAAGCCGATCTACAGGCCTTTATCCGTAAAAACGAATTTCAGAAAATTGTAGACTCCTGCGAAATTCTGATCCAGAATCCGATGGATATCCAGGACGCCAACAACAAGCTGCTGGCAATCAGCCGCCATCCTGATCCTTCTACTGTGGATCCGGAATGGCTCTACATGAGCCGCTACGGCTATTCCTCCCTGAATGCCATTAAGGCCTTTGACCTTTCCCAGAGCAATACCGATTTTACCCGTCACGGAGTGCAGCCCTTCTCCCCGGCTGACAGCTCCAGCCTGAAGCACGGAGGCATTTCCTACTGCCTGCAATTTAACGGAATCGACTGCGGACGGATCACCATACTGGAGATGATTCGGCCGATTAATCCCGGCGATTATCAGCTGCTGGATAAAATCGCACAGCTCCTGGAACCGGTTATGGGGACTGCCGTTCTGTCCGACCACTCCCCCTCTCACTTTAACGCTCTGTACAGTCTGGTTTTTCAAAAATCCTATGATGTCAGAGAGCTGCAGCTGCAGCTTGCCTACCAGCAGTGGACCGAAAACGATGATTTCCAGATGCTTCTGATACAGCCGGATTACCTGCAGAATTCCTACCGGTCTGTAGAAATCCTTTACAGCATCCTTCTGCATAATCTGCCCAGCTGTGTTATTTTCCGTAAGGATCCGTATATCCTTGTTCTCTCAAACCAACTGCTGGAAAAGCGGCAGAATCTTCTGGATTTTCTGAGCGCCCTGCATGAAAACAATAAAATCCGGGCATCTTTCAGCCTTGGGGCAAAAGGCACTGCGGAAATTCCATGGATGGTGCAGCAATGCCTGTTCGCGATAAAAGCGGCGGAATCGGAAAGTAACGGACAGTGGCTTTACTATTTCGAGAAATACGCGGTTGACTACATGCTTTTTCACGCGCGGGGCAGCGAACAGATTCATGCCTGTCATCCTATGATCCGCAAACTCTGGGATGAGAAGGAAAAAAATGAGGATGAGCTGTTTAAAACACTCCTGATCTATCTTGACAACGAGCGGTCGGTAAACAAAACATCGGCTGCGCTGTTTACCCACCGCAACACCGTTATGTACCGGATCCGCAAGCTTCAGGAAACCTACTCCCTGAACCTGGATGATCCCGGAACAAGATATTATCTGCGTCTTTCCATGCAGGTTCTGTCTTCACCGGTCCGCATGAATACGCAGTTCTTTTCCGGTCCGCAGCTGAACAGCATCCGATAACAAGGGCTGAAAAAAGGCTGCCGCCCGTTGCCGCAAATGTTATCCTCCCGGATATTCTGCGATGCAACAGGCGACAGCCTTTTTCTTCCTTTATCCATCCCGCTCAGATTCCAGACCAGTCAGTCATCTGGGAGACACGGCGGACACCGGAAAATCTTTTCTGTTCTAATCAGAACATGATCTGGATAGGCTCTCTGGCTGCTTCCAGCTGTTCCTGCGTGAATCCGTATCTCTCTGTATTGATTTTATCAATAATATCCGACATGCTCTTATACACACCCGGATATACGGAACCCGGTCCGCCCTGGGCGATGCAGGGGATGAAATACTTCGTTCCGTCCTCTTCCAGCGTTTTGCGGATAACAGCCTCATTGTTTTCCTCTGTCCATCCGTCGAAATCCACCAGATGATTCTCAATTCCGCCCATAAAGGTAATCTTTCCCTGGGTTTCTTTTAACAGCTTCGGAATATCATTTGTGGAGAAGCATCCCTGCCACACATTGATTCCCATCTCAATCATATCCGGAACCAGCGTCGCGGCATAGCTGTCGGAATGATGGAATACGTATTTTACTCCGTGATCATGGTAATATCCGTAAATCTGCTTATAGGGCTCAACAAAGAATTCCTCAAACATGGCCGGGCTCATGAAGGTGCTCTTCTGGCTGCCCCAGTCGTCATGATGGAAGATTGCCTCCGGATGCAGATGATCGCAGATACCTTCTGCAAGGCGAAGCTCAAACTCCGTCAGCATTTTAATCATGTCGTGCAGCTCGTCCGGAGACTCGTACATAGCCATCAGCGTATCGTCAATTTTGCACATATGATGGCACTGCTCGAAAAGGCCGGGAGCAACAAAGGTCGCCTTCATCGCCTTGTCGCCTACCGCGTCATACATCTCCTTGCATTTGCCCCACTCCTCGTCCGTAAAGTTGGTATCCGGAACCTTCACATAGTCCTGCCAGTGATCAATATCCTTTACCAGAACATGTTCATCATCCTGCACCGGGAACCCGCCGGGAGTATTCGCCGGGAAAGCATTATAAACGCCCCATGCATTGGGAATGGCATCCTTTACCTCGGTTCCCTTCGGAACAAGAGGAGACCGGAATAAAAACGGATGAAACAGAAGAGCAATCCCTTCGTACTGGTTTACAATTCTGTCCGGTTTTCCGCCTTCAATGGTTTCTATCATATTCTCTCTGGCTGTTAACATAAAACGCACCTCCGTTTTCTTTTTTCCCGGTCTGTCCGGTGTTTTGCCTGCCGCCTTTTACAGGGCAGACCTTCTGAACTTATAACTAAACTATAAGAATCCCTCCCGCTTTTTTCCATGTCTGTACGGCACAAAAAAAGAGCGGACAGGCCACTCTTTTTTGTGCTTTGCATTCACGAGACACCCGATTCCATCCGGAATTTGCAGCCCCTTTCAGGATCCCTTCTTTTCTGCAATCTTCGCGCCTTTCTTTTTTCCGAGCGCCGACTCATAATCCTTCAGCGCCCGGATTACATCTCCGGACATCGGCCAGAGAGCTATTACATTAAATATGGTCATCAGACCGATTCCCACATCTCCCAGATCCCAGACCGTCGTATATGCGGCAAGGCCGCCGATAAAAAGCATAATAAGAGCCAGAATCTTGTACAGATACTGCGGCAGCCAGCGGTTGCCGAACAGATAAGCCACGTTTGGCCTTGCGTAAAATAAAATGCCCAGGAAGGTGGAGAAACTGAACAGCCATAGGACTACGGCCACAAAAACCACGCCAAATTCTCCCATATGGTAATGCATGGCCGCCTGCAGAAGATCCATCCCCTCTGTGCCTGCCGTCTCCGATGCGGGCGTGATCAGGATAATAAAAGCCGTACAGCTGCATATGACTATCGTATCAATAAAAACACCGAATGCCTGTGTCAGACCGATTTTTACCGGATGATCCGAAGCAGCCGCGGCAGCCGCGCAGGGGGCGGATCCGCTTCCCGCTTCATTGGAAAACAGACCTCTCTTAATACCATTCATCATGACTGCCCCAAACCCGCCGGCCGCCATCTGCCGAAATCCGAAGGCTTCTGAAAAAATACGGGCAAACACAGAAGGCAATGCCCGAATATTCATCAGGACAAGAACAATCGTAATCACAAAATACATACCTGCCATAATCGGCACCATGATGTCCAGCACACGCACGGTCGCGTTTTTCCGCAGCACAATCACTGCCGCAATCACGACCAGGGCAATCGTTGTATACAACGGCGGAATCTGAAAGGCGCGGTGAAAAGCGGACGATACGGAATTGCTGATTACCTGGCTGATGCCGCACCAGCAGATCAAACCTGAAATGGCGAATAAGACGGCAACGACGCTGCGTCTCCGTTTCTTCCGATAGACATGCTGTTCCATAAAATCATGGATGTAATAAGCAGGGCCTCCCCGGTATCCGCCGTACAGCGGATCCTTCTGCTTATGCTGCTGGGCCAGAACCCCTTCCGCAAATGCGGTGGACTGTCCGATAATGGCAGTCACCCACATCCAGAACACTGCCCCTGCCCCTCCGGCGGAAATCGCCGCAACGACGCCGGCCAGATTTCCCATTCCCACACGGGTCGCGGTAGAGACGATCAGTGACTGCAGACCGGAAATTGCTCCCTTCTCTTCTTTTTTCGGGTCAAGCGAAACCTTCAGTATTTCCCGGCACATCCGAACGGGAAGAACACGGGTTCTTACCGTAAAAAAAACGCCGGTAGGAATCAGAATAAGAACCAGAAGCGGAAGTCCCAGTTCACTGCCGCCAGGAAGCGAGATGCTGACAAGATTTCCCCACAGAAAACGATAGACAGCTTCGATAAGTGTAGTAATAAAATTCAAAACAATCCTTCTCCCCCATCATCTTTTCCGGCCTGCCGCAGGACAGATTCGGGCTTCTCCGCAAAAAATCCATACCGGAACAGGCACCTGCCAAGTATACCAGATATCTGTATCTTTTGGAACCTCTGCGCCTCCTCTGCCGCATGAAAACTTCGCAAAAAAAACTGTCAACTGTGTCATAGACTAAGCATAGAAAAAGGCCGCCGCCTTATACCTGAACCCGGTATCCTTTCGGATATGGATAAAGCATAAAGCGACAGCCCTTTCTGTTTTTCTAAATGGCTACAGCGCCAGAAGCCATGCCATCATAGCATAAGGATACGAATGATACCTCCGGTGGCTATCTCACAGGATTATTTAAAATATCTCTTCAGAAGTCCCTCGAATGCTTTGCCGTGGCGAGCCTCATCACGAGCCATTTCGTGAACAGTGTCATGGATAGCATCCAGATTTGCTGCCTTTGCGCGCTTTGCCAGATCTGTTTTTCCGGCAGTTGCGCCATTTTCAGCCTCTACACGCATCTGCAGATTTTTCTTTGTGCTGTCAGTAACAACCTCGCCCAGAAGCTCCGCAAATTTTGCCGCATGCTCTGCCTCTTCATGAGCAGCTTTCTCATAATAAAGGCCAACCTCCGGATAGCCTTCGCGGAAAGCTACGCGGGACATAGCCAGATACATTCCAACCTCAGAGCACTCTCCAGTGAAGTTTGCGCGCAGGTCTTCTTTGATATCTTCCGGTACGTCGGAGGCAATTCCTACGACATGCTCGGCTGCCCAGGACAGATCGTCGGTAACCTCTACAAATTTCTCTGCGGGAGCTCCGCATGTCGGACATTTCTCCGGCGGATTCTCGCCCTCAACAACAGCGCCGCAAACCAGACATCTCCATTTTTTCATTGTACATACCACCTTTCATATATTGTTATATTCTATTATCTATATTATCTGACCCGATTGCGGAAACCGCAAAATATGATTCCGCCAGGACAGCTAATACGCCGGTTGTTTTCCCGGTATTGCCGGGCGCTTTTCAGACCTGCCGCCCGCACCGGGAATAAAGTGTGAAAATTACTCCGACACATCCTCTGCATCTCTGCATTCTCTGCAGTATCCGTAAAAATATACATTGCAGGAATCCACTGAAACGTCTGCCTTTTTTTCCGCGTCCCGGATCAGATCTGAACTGTCAAAACCTTCCAGATCTATAATCTTCCCACACTTTCTGCAGATAAAATGATTATGAGGAAAAACCCGCCCGTCAAAATGCTCCGGACCGGAGAGTCCGGTCAGCTTCCGTATCTCTCCCAGTTCCGCCAGCAGTGTCAGGTTTCGGTACACTGTGCCAAGGCTTATGCGGGGATATCCTTTCCGGATATCCTCATAAATCATATCTGCGGTCGGATGGTCAGTACGGTGCCGGAGATTCTCGCGAATATAGTCTCTCTGGCGGCTGTGTTTTAATTCTGCCATCTGTAATACCTCTGACTTTTATAAAATTGATATTAAGAACTATTCTTAATTTATGGACTCAGTATAAACCCGGAATACGTACCTGTCAACCCTTTTTTATTTTTCTCCCCCCTCACCCCCCTCGCTGTTCTTTTACTTTTGACGCTTCTCTTTTAACGTTTAGTGAGTTTCATGAATTTAGTGTCTTGACCGTTTTTTGAAGCGCATAAGGCGGCAATCCGGAAATACCGCAGCCCGGATTCCCAAAAGCTTGTAACAGATACTTTTCCAGCAGCCCATAGAGATAGAAAAAGAGACAAAGCGGATGCGTGTATCACCTGTACTTTGTCCCCGTATTTTATGTATCTGTTTTTCTTTTATGACAGGCCCTTCAGCCAGCTCTGGAACTGTTTGATGTAATCCAGAAGCCTGTCAAAAATAGTCATGGAATCCGTTTTATTCAGGCCGATGTTAATTCCGTGGGATGCCAGCTTATCATAGAGGGCAGATGCCTGGCTTTTCAGCTCGTCAGTATTTAAATCCAGGTCCGCGAACTTCCTCATCAGGTTCCGGATTTCTCCTTTTCCTTCATCCGTGAGCGTAATGCCAAGCTTCTGGCAGGCCTCATCAATCATCTGGTTTAATGTGTCGTCGGAAAGGTTCTCACTGGCGGACGAAGTACCTGCGTCCTGACCGGAACTTCCGGAAGAATCTGTGCTATCCGAAGTATTTCTGTCCGCCACGGCGCCCTTCACGGCAGCGATCAGCTCGGATGCTTTTAAGGGATCCTTGATCTCCTCCGCAATTTTTCCTGTTGTCACCAGCTCATCCGCGGCCGTATTCACATTTTCTGCCTTCAAAGTCTCCCCTGTCATCTTGGAATAGGCCTCTGTCATCCCGACCAGCGCGGCTGTTCCTGTCACATCAAACGGCGCCGCCACGGCGACCTCCGCATTCTGCACGCCGGCTGTGGTCAGCGCGTTCTGATACATCTCGGAAGTACAGTAGGTAATATTCTGCGTTGTTACCTGTATTCCGTACCCGTCTCCTTTTGCGGTTACACGAGAACTGGAATAGGATGCGTCGCCGATCACACTGGCGTCCAGATAGGAATCCAGATACTTGTGTTCCTCCTCGTTGGTAACCGTAACAACCGT
This sequence comes from uncultured Lachnospiraceae bacterium, assembly GCA_902756775.1. Classification (GTDB taxonomy): domain Bacteria; phylum Bacillota; class Clostridia; order Lachnospirales; family Lachnospiraceae; genus Bilifractor. The sequence goes on from CACVSR010000008.1 coordinate 17,279, forward strand.
ATCCTTTGCAAGATCTTCTTCTGTCAGTCCGAGAAGCCCCAGAACCGTGGCTTTCTGGTCATCGGTAAGGTCTGCTCCCAGCGAAATACAGGTCGAACCTTCTGTAACGGAAGCGCCGGTGTTTCCGACCGCATCGGCGCGGACGGAAAGCGGAAACACCATGGTTCCTGCCGCAAGCCCCATGCAAAGAACCAGCGCAGGCCCGATTTTTCTTCTATTGCTGTGAATCATGATTTCTCCTTTTTCCCGAAGTGAATCTTTCAAAATGCGTATAAAGATCTCTCTGACAAAACGTATGCACCGTCTGCATATCAGAGAAATATTAAAAACCGGCGGCTGTCCGGACATCCCACGAGAATGCAGGTACAGGCAGGATTACCGAAGCACTATGCACGCAAGAATCCACAATTATATTTTTGGCTCTCCGGCCACAGCATGTCCGCTTCCCTGACAGCTGCACAGAGCTTCGGTAAGCGCGGCAAACTGATGGATGTCCAGAGCTTCCCCCCTGACATTTTCCGGGAAACCGCAGGCAGCAATGGCTTCCTGTATCTGCTCTCTGGTGAAGGAAAGCTCACGGGCGTTTTTCAGGCTGTTCAACAGCGTTTTTCTCCTCTGTTCAAAAGAAGCCCGGACAATCCGGAAAAACAGCTGCTCATCCGCCACATCCGCCGGACGCGCTGTACGCTTCTCCAGACTGATGACCGCACTGCCTACGTTCGGACGCGGGATAAAGCAGTTTGGCGGAACCGTGGCCGCCAGATGCGGTACGGTATAATACTGCACCGCTACCGAAAGAGCGCCGTAATCCTTTGTCCCCGGCACCGCCTGCATTCGTTCCGCCACTTCCTTCTGTACCATAACGGTAATGGAGGTAAACGGCACCTTCTTTTCCATCAGACCCATCAGGATCGGTGTCGTAATGTAATACGGCAGATTCGCCACCACCTTGACGGGTTTTCCTTCGTTCTCTTCCCGAACCAGCGCATGCAGATCCACCTTCAGAATATCATTATGTATAACGGTCACATTGTCCCAGTCCTTCAGTGTCTCCTGAAGAACAGGGAGCAGCGCGTCATCGATTTCCACCGCGAACACTTTTTTTGCCTGAAAAGCAAGATATTGGGTCAGGGTTCCAATCCCCGGCCCAATCTCCAGTACGCAGTCCTCCGGACCGATGTCCGCGGCTGCGGTAATTTTCCGCAGCACGTGGGGATCAATCAGGAAATTCTGCCCGTATCTTTTTTGAAAATGAAATCCGTATGTCTTCAGGACTTCTGTCGTTGCGGCCGGTGTTCCCAGCCAGGGTTCCTTTTTCACTGCTCAAAATCCTTTTCGTGAAGGATAAGAATTTTATTCTTTCCGGAAGAACGTTTGGTACGTTTTTTCCCTCTGGTGGCGTGATGAATGGCATCGTCCATGATTTCCTTAACCTTTGCCACCGTCATAGGCTCGTTTTCCTTCTGATTGTTTCCAATCATCGTGTACAAAGCCAGAATACCCATGTCGTCCATGCGGCAGTCATTCTCCGCGGCATAGGTTCTCGCAAACGTCACAAGCTCGTCGTTGGTAAACACCGGAATGTTGATGACCTTCTCAAACTTTGCCGCAAAGGACGGATGCTTTTTCAGGAAAGCCCGCATGTTTGTTTTCTCATCTTCGATAATCAGAATCATACAGTCTGTCCGGAATTCCATCGCCTGATTCAGCTTGGACAGCGTATCCGATGTCATCAGACTGACGTCCTCGATGATCAGAAAACCGCCGGACATTTTACTGACAACAGCCACCGGATCTTTATGGTTCATATCCGCGCCGGAGATCCTGGCTACCTTTGCCGCCTCCAGCCCCATATCCTGACACATGGTAAGCACCAGCCCGCGGGAAAGTCTGGACTTTCCGCTGCCAGCGGCACCCATAACGGCAATATTTCCGTGCAGAGAGGTTCTCTCTCCCGCATGCGTGTACACGCCGTTCAGCGCCTCCAGAATCTGTGCGTCCATACCCGGCAGTCTGGCGAAGTAGGTAAATACCTTCCTCTGCTCCTCGCTCATGCGGGTCGGCTTTGCCTTATTCAGAATGCGGATTCTTCTCTCCTCCGGCGTCTCTTCGCTCAGAATCTGATCCAGGGAAATCGGCACGGTGTTCTCTCCGACCTCGCTCAACGTGATCGTTCTGGATCTTCTCTCCTCCGGCGTCGGTTCCGGATCCGGGATCTCCAGTCCCTCGATGTAGTGCGGTGTTCTTTTCGGCGTTTCAGATGCCGGAACATGGTCAAAGACGGTGTTCTGAATGGCTCTTGTCAGCTGCTCCTCCGGCGTCAGGGAAGCCGTCTGCTGTTTCTGACCGGCCTGCGCGCTGCCGCTGTCCTCTCTCTTCGCTTCTGCAGAGGAAGACGGTGCGGATGCGGCATCTGCACTTTCGTCTTTTTCCGGAGCCACCGCCACTGCTGCATGTTCTGCCTTATCCTTATCACCGGAAGGCACCGCTGCGGAAGAAGCAGGTTTTACCTTCGGTTCCTCAAGCGTGACAGGTCCGGTAGAACCGAAGCGGTCCCAATCATTTTCTTCGTCCGCGCCGGACGGCATTTCTTCTGCCTTTTCTTCTGTTCTCTGCGGCTCCGACTTCAGGCCGTTTTCTGCCGCTTCCTGCGGCTCCGCCTCCAGGCTGACCGCTGCTGCAGCGGGTTCTTCTGCCTTCTGGGTCTGCTTCGGACTTTCCGCACTCATCCGCATGGCGGCTTCCGTGCTTCTCTCAATAGCAGCTTCCAGATCGGTCTCTGTGTCTCCCGGATAAGAGGTTTTCATCTCGCTGGGATAGCTGTCAATATCAATGTCCGTGGTCTGGTGTTCCGGCTCCAGATCTTTGATTACATGCAGCGGAGCGGTCTCCTCTCCGGCCTCCGGTGCGGTATTTTTCACAGGTTCTGTGACGTCATCCGGCTCCTCGGTAAAGCCTCCGAAAACATCCCGCAGGCCGTGAACCAAGCGGTTCTTGAAGTCACCCGCACCGGTGCGGAAGCGTTCTCCGGCAGTAAGCCCGTCTCTTTCCCTGTCATCCTCCTGGTAAACAGCTTCCCCTGAATAACCGGAATCCTCCGTACCAGCTTCATCCGTCTCCTCTTCTGTTCCGCGCTCCGGAATTTCCTCCGTCTCTTCTTCTGCGGAAACAGCTTCAGAAGTGTTCCCTTCTTCGGACGGCTCCGCCATTTCCGGAGCCTGTTCCACATGAATAGCCTTTGTGGCATCCTGAGAAGCTTCTTTTTCTACGGTATATATTTCCGGCTGCGTGTAGGTAACTTTCTCCGGCTCCTGTTCGTCACCTGCACCGCCTTCCTCTTCTCTGGTCTCCGGGTGCAGGGCCTGAACGCGCAGCCTGTCATAGATTGCCTTCTGGGATGTGGTCAGCGGCTCATATTCCATCTTCAGCTCCATGGCCTTGCGGACATACGTACCCTCACTGAACCACAGAATCAGGTCGTCACAGGCATCTACGCATTTCTGTGTCTCCCCTGCTCTCGCGTAAAGCTTTGCCAGCTCGAATGCCCAGCGCTCGGTGTATTCCCGTTCCCGATACTCCTCCAGGACAGCAATCTGCGCGTCCAGCGGGGCATTCTTTGCCCTGTACAGCTTGTACTGAAGAATACAGCGGGAATTATCATTCTGCGCGACCTTTGAGAATTCCTGAAAATAACGCTCCGCCCCATTCAGATCGTTTAATTTCAGACTGACCTCCGTAAGGCGGTACAGAATGTTTCTGCCGATGGAAGAACGGCTGTAAGCGATTTTCAGAACATCCAGCTCCCTGTCGTACTCCTGGTTTTTGTCCAGGACATCGGCAACCATATTTAACGTCCGGATGCTCTTGACCCTGCGCCAGTCCACCTGGTCAACAAGCTCCATCGCATGCCGGTAATCCTTTTTCTGCACGAATTCTGTCAGCTCATCCAGAATCCGGTGATACTCTGCTTTATCCAAGGTATTTCCTCCCTTGTTTCATACTCCCCTTATTATATCCCTTACAGAATTATTTCACAACGATTCTGTCGCACTTCCAGATATCATCCACATACTGCTGAATGGTACGGTCTGAGCTGAACTTTCCGCTGCACGCCGTGTTCAGCATAGCGTTTTTTGCCCAGGCTTCCTCATTGCGGTATTTTGCCTCGACGCGCTCCTGTGCTGCCGCGTAGGACTTGAAATCGGCCAGGATGAAATACACATCCGCCCTGCTGCCATTCTGCGGATACAGAAGCGAGTTGTAAATATCCCGGAACAGATTCATGTCTCCGTTGGAGTACATGCCGTTGATCATCTGCATCAGCACCTGGCGGATATCCGGGTCATTATTAAAGTATTGCATGGGATCGTATCCGCCGTCCCGCTCGTACCGGATGACTTCTTCCGCGGAGAGACCGAAGATAAACGCATTTTCTTCTCCGACTTCCTGCACAATCTCGACATTTGCCCCATCCATGGTGCCCAGAGTAAGGGCGCCGTTCAGCATGAATTTCATGTTGCTGGTGCCGGATGCCTCCTTGCTGGCTGTGGAAATCTGCTCGGACACGTCCGCCGCAGAAAAGATCAGCTCGGCGTTGCTGACGCGGTAATCCTCAATAAAGACAACCTTGATCTTATTCTTGATGGAAGCGTCATGGTTGATGACATCCGCAACGCTGTTGATCAGTTTAATGATCATCTTGGCCCGCTCGTAGCCGGCGCTGGCCTTCGCCCCGAAAATAAAGGTCCGGGGATAGAACGGCATTTCCGGATGCTCCTTGATTTTGTTGTAAAGATACATGACGTGAAGAATGTTCAGCAGCTGACGCTTATATTCATGCAGACGCTTTACCTGCACATCAAAGATTGACCGGGGATCTACCTCTATACCGTTATGTTCCTGAATATATTTTGCCAGGCGCACCTTGTTCTGGTATTTGATATTCATGAACTCCGCCTGCGCCTTTTCATCATCTGCGTAGACCTTCAGGCCGCTGATCCGGGGCAGGTCGGTGATCCAGTCATTTCCTACGTGATCGGTAACCCAGTTTGCCAGGAGCGGGTTGCCGTGCAGCAGAAATCTTCGCTGCGTAATGCCGTTTGTCTTGTTGCTGAATTTTTCCGGCATCATCTCATAGAAATCGTGCAGCTCCCGTTTCTCCAGAATCTCCGTGTGAAGCTGCGCAACACCGTTGACGGAAAAACCTCCGACAATCGCCAGATTTGCCATGCGGACTCTCCCGTCATAGATAATCGCCATGCTGGCAATTTTATTTTCCTGATTCGGGTACTGCCGGCGCACTCTCTCGCAGAACCGCCGGTTGATTTCCTCTACAATCTGATAAATCCTGGGAAGCAGGCGGCTGAACAGCTCAATCGGCCATTTTTCCAGCGCCTCCGCCATGATGGTATGATTGGTATAGGCGCAGCATTTTGTGGTAATCGCCCACGCCTCATCCCATTCCAGCTTTTTCTCGTCCAGAAGAATGCGCATAAGCTCCGGCACTGCCAGCGTAGGATGGGTGTCGTTCATATGGAAGCAGACCTTTTCCGGAAGCTTATGAATATCCAGGCCGTATTTTTCAAACTTTTTAATGGCGGTCTGAATGGTGGCGGAAACGAAGAAATACTGCTGTTTCAGGCGCAGCTCCTTTCCTGCCATGTGGTTGTCATTCGGATAGAGGACTTCTGTAATGGTACGAGCCAGGTTTTCCTGCTCGACCGCCTTCCTGTAATCGCCCTTGTCAAAGGAATCCAGGGAGAAATCATTGATCGCCTCCGCGTCCCAGATACGCAGGGTATTCACCACATGGTTGTTGTAGCCCACAACCGGAAGGTCGTAGGGAACCGCGAGCACCGACTGGTACCCCTTCTGATGGAAGAAGGTCCGCCCCGTCTCCTCGTCGTAATCCGCCTCTACATATCCCCCGAACCGGATCTTCTTTGCGTATTCCGGACGTTTCAGCTCAAAGGGATAGGCGCCGTCCTTCAGCCAGTTATCCGGCGTCTCCACCTGATAGCCGTCCTTGATTTTCTGGGCAAACATGCCATAGTGATAGCGGATTCCGCAGCCATAAGCCGCATATCCGAGGGTGGACAGGGAATCCAGAAAACAGGCGGCCAGCCTTCCGAGGCCTCCGTTTCCAAGAGCCGGGTCTCTCTCTTCATCCTCCACCGCGTTCAGGTCAATTCCCAGCTCGTCCAGAGCTTTTTTTACTTCGTCGTATGCGGTGAGCGCAAGCAGGTTATTTCCGAGATAGCGTCCCGTCAGAAACTCCATCGACATATAGTACACGATTTTCGGCTTCTGTTCCTTCATCACCTGCTGGGTTTTCATCCAGTCATCGATGATGACATCCTTTACCACATAGCACACCGCCTGATAAATCTGGTGGGCCGACGCATCTTCCAGTGTGGTCCGGAACAGCAGCCTGACGGCATCTTTTAATTCTTTCTTGAAGTTTTCTTTTTTGAATTCCGGATTCAGCATTTGTTCCCGTCCTTTCCGGGGTGTTTTCCTCCCCAGTGCCCGATTTTCTGTACCGCTGCATCTGTAACCGGCACAGGCCGGCCGCACCCTCCGAGCCCCGCACGCGGGGCATAAAATTTACTGTTTCTCTACGCCGAGCGTTATCTTCTCCCCGTTAATATTCCATTCTTTGGAATACCCGGCCATTTCTCCGCACACAATGCTGTCTGCCAGGACGACTCCGGAAATCTTATCCCGGTTGTCTTCCAGTATTTTCTGAAGCTTTGCGTTTCCTTCCGCATAAACCAGAATGCGGTCCATGACCTCAAATCCGGCTTCCTTCCGCATGGTCTGGATCTTGCTTATCAGCTCCGCCACAAAGCCCTCTTCCAGCAGCTCCGGCGTCAGTTTCGTGTCCATCATGATCGTAACGCCCTGGTCCGCCTGTGTGACAAAGCCTTCTACCTGCGCGATATCAATCAGCAGGTCTTCTCTGGCAAGCCCGATCTCCTGCCCTTCTACACTCAGCTTCAGGATACCGTTCGCGTTCAGCTCCGCCACGGCTTCCGCGCCGTCCAGATCCGCCAGTGCCTTGCGGATACCGCCGACAAGTTTGCCGAATTTCGGTCCGACCGTCTTCAGCTGCGGTTTGACGGAATATTCTACCTTCAGGTCATCCGAGAACTCCACTTTTTTCACATTCAGCTCATCCCGGACAATCTGCATATAGAAGTCCGGAAGGCGGAAGTCTGCCTTGATATACATATCCGCCAGCGGCTGACGGTTTTTAATGGAGGATGCGTTCCGGGCCGCGCGTCCGAGAACGACGACCTTCATAACATCGTTCATGTTTTCTTCCAGCTCCGGATCAATCCATGCCGCGTTTACCTTCGGGTAACCGCAGAGATGGATGCTTTCCGGTGCGTTTTTCTCCACACTCCGCACGATGTTCTGATAAATATCCTCCGTCATAAACGGAATCATGGGCGCTGCCGCCAGACAGATATTTTTCAGGCAGGTATACAGGGTCAGATACGCGTTGATCTTGTCCTGCTCCATTCCCTTAGCCCAGAATCTCTCCCTGGAACGGCGTACATACCAGTTGCTCATATCATCGACAAAGCCTTCCAGCGCCCTTGCCGCCTCCGGAATGCGGTACTGATCCAGGTTTTCATCCGTGCTCTTTACCGCCGACTCCAGACGGCTCAGAATCCACCGGTCCATTACCGGAAGGCCGGCGTAATCCAGCGTGTAGTTCGTCGGGTCAAAATGATCAATATTGGCATATAGAACATAGAAGGCATAGGTATTCCAGAGGGTTCCCATAAATCTTCTGGAGTATTCCGTAACAGCCTTGTCGTGGAACTTATTGGGAAGCCAGGGCGCGCTGTTGATATAGAAGTACCACCGGATCGCATCGGCGCCGAACTTCTGCAGGGCGCTCATCGGCTCCACGGCATTTCCCTTGGATTTGGACATCTTGTTTCCGTCCTTGTCCAGTACCAGTCCCAGTACGATGACATTCTTATACGCCGGCTTATTAAACAGCAGCGTTGCCTCCGCGTGCAGAGAGTAGAACCACCCGCGGGTCTGGTCGACTGCCTCGGAGATAAACTGGGCGGGGAACTCCTTCTCGAACAGCTCTTTATTTTCAAATGGGTAATGCAGCTGTGCATAAGGCATGGCGCCGGAATCAAACCAGCAGTCAATGACCTCCGGAACCCTGTGCATCTCCCCTCCGCAGTCCGGACATTTAATGGTAAACTGATCCACATACGGCCTGTGCAGTTCGGTGTGCTCCGCATCCGGATTTCCGGTCAGCTCCGCAAGTTCCTTTCTGGATCCGACGCAGATCTGCTTTCCGCAGTCCGGGCAGATCCAGACCGGAAGCGGTGTGCCCCAGTAGCGGTTTCTGGAAATTCCCCAGTCCTGGATATTTTCCAGCCAGTTTCCGAAACGGCCTTCCCCGATGGTCGGGGGAATCCAGTTGATCTCTTTGTTGTTTCTGACCAGATCGTCCTTGACCGCTGTCATCTTGATAAACCAGGATTCCCTCGCGTAATAGATCAGCGGGGTATCACATCTCCAGCAGTGCGGATAATCATGCTCCACCTTCGGAGCGGAAAATAAGATGCCTCTCTCGTCCAGATCCTTCAGCACCTCCGGATCCGCACTGACGGCTCCCTCGTCCATCTCATGCTTTGTGGGCTTGCAGCGCATGCCGGCGAATTTTCCGGTCTCCGGCCTCTCCCGTCCGTGATCGTCCACCATCTGGACAAAGGGAGCGTCATATTTCCGGCCAACCCTTGCATCGTCCTCACCGAAGGCGGGGGCGATATGGACAATCCCGGTACCGTCTGTCATGGTTACATAGTCGTCACAGTAAACAAAGAACGCCTTCTTATGCTGTTTTGCCGCGGCATCCGCAGCGCACTGGTACAGCGGCTCGTATTCCTTATATTCCAGATCCTTTCCCTTAAAGGTCTCCAGGATCTCATATGCCTTTTCTCCCTCTTTTGCCAGAGGCCCCAGCACCTTGTCCAGCAGCGCCTCTGCCAGATAATAAGTATAGCCGTCCACGCATTTTACCTTTGCGTACGTATCCTCCGAATTTACGCAGAGCGCGATATTGGAGAGCAGCGTCCAGGGCGTAGTCGTCCAGGCCAGAAACCAGGCATCCTCATCCTTCACTTTAAAGCGGACAATCGCTGTCCTGTCCTTAATCGTCTTATAGCCCTGCGCGACTTCGTGGGAAGAAAGCGGTGTACCGCAGGACGGACAGTAGGGCACAACCTTAAAGCCTTTATACAGCAGACCTTTTTTCCAGATCTCCTTCAGAGCCCACCACTCTGATTCAATATAGTCATCATAATAGGTAACATAAGGGTGATCCATGTCGGCCCAGAATCCGACCTTGCCGGAGAACTGTTCCCACATCCCCTTATATTTCCAGACCGATTCCTTGCATTTTTTGATGAAAGGCTCAATCCCGTATTCCTCGATCTGATCCTTGCCCTCGATGCCGATTTCTTTTTCCACTTCCAGCTCTACCGGAAGTCCGTGTGTGTCCCATCCGGCCTTTCTGGGCACCTGATATCCCTTCATGGTGCGGTAGCGCGGAATCATATCCTTGATGACACGGGTGAGCACGTGTCCGATGTGCGGCTTGCCGTTTGCCGTCGGCGGTCCGTCATAGAACATATAGGTAGGACACCCTTCCCTCTCCTCTACGCTTTTTTCAAAGATATGGTTTTCTTCCCAGAATTTCTCGGTTTTTGCTTCCCGATCCACAAAATTCAGGTTGGTATCTACTTTCTGATACATGAGTCTGTACCGCTCCTCTCACTGATTGTGCGTCTGTTTCTGCCGTACCATGTCTGCACAGCCCCGCTGTCAGGCGAAGCTTCTGTCTCCATATGAAGGATAACTGGCCACGGGCACCTGAAAAAGTGCCTGTGGCCAGTATCTTTTCAGGCTATACTGGATTATAAAGAGACGCTTCTTTTCTTGTCAAGTCCTCCTGCCGCTTCCTGTGCCTTTTTTCCCGCAGTCCGTTGCGCTTTTCACGGATGGCGGCGGCCTCCGGTTCGCTGCTGATCTTGATGGTTTTTACTACGTAGACGTGGCCGCCATCCGTATGCTTCATCCGGATCTTTCCCTTCAGCAGCCCATGCTCCGGGCAGAGAGCCACGCAGTAGTAATTGCGGGCATTCACCGAAAACCACCGGATTTTCTTTCTGGCTTTTTTCCCGCACCGGCAGCAGTGGGTCGCCACTACCTCCGGATCCCGCATGGCAGCTTCCTTATCTGCAAACTCTCTGGAAATATATTTGGAATACCCGTTGTATACCGTGTGTATTTCCTCGGTCTTTGTCTTGGGGTTCTGGTAGGCGTCAATCGAGTCATAAGCCATGACAACATCCATGTCCACCGTCTGAAACAGCTTTGCCGTGTACCAGGCATCCGCGTCCGCCCGATGAAAGTCCCTCTCCTTTTTAATCTGAAGAAAATCCACCGCGGACTCCAGCGACCGTCTCTTCTCCATTGTCTCATGCTGAATGGCAAAAAGCTTCTGCACATCGTAATAATGCAGCGGTCCTTTTAACAGATGAAGCAGATGATAATAATTCATATTCCGCTGCAGCTCTGTCAGATCCACCGTGCTCCAGGTGCAGAATACCGAATCGTGCCCCGCCCAGGACAGGAATTCCCGGACGGCATCCGGAAACCACATCCCTTTTTTCAATGTTCCCGCATCCATATGAACAATTTCCCTTGTCCGGTAATTCAGCGTCTTGTAAACAGACGGGCGGACAATTCTCTCGTAGGAATCCACGTAATTCCTGTCTGCATCCAGCTTGACAGCGCCGATTTCAATGATTTCAAATGGCAGCTCCCGGACTTCCCGGTTTTTTCCATACGGACACTGGTTCCATTCCAGGTCAAAAACGATGTAATTCATTGTCTCCGGCTCCTTTAATCTTTAACCGGAAAATTATAGCATAGCGGCGTA
>CACVSR010000009.1 GCA_902756775.1 uncultured Lachnospiraceae bacterium
AGGTTCAGAACAACCGACTGTCCGAAGCTCAGCATGACCGCCGAGATCAGAATCGTCAGCATCTTCAGAAACGGATTCAGCTTCTCCATATCAGTTTTCCTCCCCGGATCTCGTAGACGCTGTCCGCCCACTCCTCCACCAGACGGGCGTCATGGGTGGATATGACTATCGTCAGGTTCTCCTCCCGCATCTTTGCCGCCAGCATGGCCATAATCTCACCTGTCATGGCATCGTCCTGCCCATAGGTCGGCTCATCCAGCAGCAGGATCCGCCGTTTTCCCGCCAGCACGGCGAGAACGGCCAGGCGGCGCTGCTCGCCCTGGCTGAGCATATAAGGGGAGTACCTGCGGTATCGCCCCAGATGGAACTCCTTTAACAGGTCTATCGCCCGCTTCTCTGTCTCACTGCCAGACAGGTTTTCCGCTTTCACATATTTTCCAAGGATTCCGGTCTCTACCTCCTGCAGCACATTCTGGGTGATAAACTGGTTGGACGGATTCTGGAAGACGATTCCGACCTCCTCTCTCTTCTCTATGGTCCCGGTGTACTTCTGCTTCCCCAGCAGCGTCCGGAAAAGCGTCGTCTTGCCCGCTCCGGAAGGGCCAAGCAGGGCCGTGATCTGCCCCGCGTAGAAGGACGCGTCCGAGTGATTGATCACCTTCCGGGGCTCGTCCCGGAATTTTTTCCTCCCGACATAAATGCAGACATCCCGCAGGCGAACCGACGGCTGTGCCTTCGCGCCCGTCTCTTCTGTCTCGCTGGCAGTCAGAATTTCCCTGTGTCTGTGCACCTGCTCGTAAGGCCAGCGCAGACCTTCCCGGCGGAACAGCTGTTCCCGGCCGCGCACTTCCGCCATAGGAATGGGATCCAGAACATGGCTCTCCCCGTCCATGACAATCAGCAAATCTGCCCGCTCCAGCCAGTGATCCAGCGAGTGATCCACCGCGATGATCGTCATCCCGTGCTCCTGGTTCATCGCCTTTAGATCTGCCGCAATCCTCTCCGCCCAGTACGCATCAATATTCGCAAAGGGCTCATCCAGCAGAATGACGCCGTCTCCCTTCTGTAGAAGAAAAATACAAGCCAGAGCGGCTTTCTGCTTTTCGCCTCCGGAAAGTGTAGCGAACTTCCGGTCCAGCAGATCTGTCATGCCCGTTTTATCGGCCGCCAGACGGACTTTCCTATCCATCTCCTCCTGCGGGCAGGAGATGTTTTCCAGGCAGAAGAGCATCTCCTCCCGCAGCGTCTCCATGCAGAACTGCAGATCCGCGTTCTGGAACATCATGGACAGCTTTTGCGCCCTCTCCGGGATGGAGAAGTCCGACAGCTTTTTCCCGAACAGGCGGATGGATCCGGAGACCAGAATTCCTCCATTCTCCGGATAGAGACCGGCCAGAAGAGCGGCCAGCGTGCTCTTGCCGCAGCCGCTCCTCCCCATCAGGACCGTGATCTGACCCTTGGGAAAGCTCACACTCACGTCCTGCAGGACATTTTTCTTATTCTGCTCCAAATAACGAAATGTCAGACCCGCACAGCCGAGCGCCTCCGAATTGTTCACTTGTTTTTCCCCACTTCCAAACCGTTTTCCGCCTCTTCGCCGGCGTCTTCTTCCACTTCAAAAGCCTTCTTCTTCGCGTTGGCCTGACCCAGGGCATACGCGTTCAGCACACCGGCTTTTGCCAGTCCGTCCGCCAGAAGCTTCGTGACACACGTGGTGAACACCAGAGAGCTGACAAGCCGGATGATCACCATCACGGTGATGACGTTCGGGGTCAGCAGATAGTACTGGGCACTCCACAGGTTATAGGCATAACTGATGAAGGTGACGGTAAAGGATGCGAGAACCATCTGGTTCCAGGTAAATTTTTTATATCTCCAGATGGCAAAGGCCAGCTCAATCGCCGCGCCCTGCACCAGACCGGTCAGGATAACCGACGGGCCGAACCAGTTGCCCTCCAGAACCTCCAGGGTGGCGGCAATCACCTCTGCCACGATGCCGACGCCGGGCTTCTGTATGACGTAGACGGCAAATGCGGCGGCCATGAAGTAGATGCCGTAAGCTGGCTCGTAGCCGATTACTCCCCAGCCGCTCGGCGTGAGCGCCGTGCTGATGGCGAGCCCCAGGTAATCCGTCGCCAGATACAAAAATGAAAACAGAACACCGGCAATAGCGATCATCAGAATGTCCTTCAGTTTCCAGTTAAATTTCTTCTCGTCTGTCATTTCTCTCTCCTTATCTTACCTGTATTTTTTCCTTCGAACTTTCCATTGGCGCGGGTGATATCCTCCACGCCCTTCATCAGTCTGACGTAATACTCAAGCGGCGCCATCTCCACGTAACCGAGACCGCACTTCCGGTGCGGCCGCCAGATGCTTGCGTTGTACACGACGCCGTTCCGGGTCAGATAGTCGCACATCCGAAAATGCGCTCCAGATGCAAAAGTTCCCGGAACTTTACCGGCTCTGTACCACTGTTCTGCATACTGCACATCTCTCCTCCCTCACGTGCGTTTTATGTAGCTCCTCCGTAAGTCCAGGATTTGTCAGACGCACCTGCCGCTGGCATCGCTATACCCATGATAGTGTCTGAACTTGACAGAAAAAGGCCCTCCCGCAGATACCTGTGGGAGGGTCTCCTCATCTTCACTATGGCAAAATGCCTGAACCATCCTCTGTTATCACTGGCAGTGAAATAGAAGACAGGCAAAATTTGTATCCCTTCGCCGGCATTACCCGGATCAGGTTCTAAGGGTCAGCCATCCTCGTTCCGCAGACCAAACCGGTATTCCGGTTCCTCGCAGATCCAGCAGGATGGCACTCTCAGCGACAGCTCCCCTACAGATATTCGGTTGATCATGATATAAGGCTATCACTGTGTCTCGTGAAAGTCAACTCCGTTCACATTCTGCCCGTAATTTTCCTGATCACCGCTCCAGTTAAATCTGTGTGACCAGATACCGATATATGGAGTGGCAGTTGCGCCTTTTTCTATTCTTTCTATTCTATGGCAGTTCTCCCTCGCTCTTTCTATTGTTTTTTTCGCTTTAGTGTGCTAAACTTCTGAATAGTAAACAGATGATGCAGTTCCGGCATGGGACAGTTCCCAGAATGTTTTGTCCAGGCCGATAATACAGAAGAAAGGCAGGCAAAAATTAATCATGAGCAAAGATATTCATAACCCGGCGGTAGATCAGCTGTTCCGGGCTATTCTGACTCTGAAAAATGTGGAAGAATGCTATACTTTTTTTGAGGACGCCTGCACGATTAACGAGCTTCTTTCCATCTCACAGCGCTTTGAAGTGGCAGGAATGCTTCGCAAAAAGAAAACCTATCTGGAAATCTCCAGACAGACCGGTGCATCCACGGCCACGATCAGCCGCGTAAACCGGTCTCTGACATACGGAAATGACGGTTACGAGCTGGTACTGAAACGACTGGACGAAAAAAACTGATCTGCCGACTCAATGTCCAGACTCATCTGATTCTTCAGCGCGTCCAGGGAGTTAAACTTCTCCTCCGGACGCCGGAAGGAAAGAAGTTCCACCTTTGCCTCCTGTCCATACAGATCCAGAGAACAATCAAACAGGTAGGTCTCGTTCCCTTCTTCATTTCCGTTGTTTACCGTCGGTTTTACTCCGAGGCTCGATATCCCCTGATAAACTTTACCCCCGACATAGGTTCTGGAAAAATAGACGCCGCGGGGCGGAAGCATTTTTTCCGGCGCAGGCCGCTGATTGATGGTAGGGAATCCCAGAGAGTGCCCCAGATGGCGTCCATGGATAATGGGACCAGTGATAAAATACGGGCTTCCCATCAGCTCCTGTACCTTCTCCATATGGCCTTTTTCCAGCTCTTCCCTGATGTAGGTACTGCTGATTTCTCGCTCTCCGTCCATTTCCTTCTGCATAACGGAGACATGAAACCCCATTTTCTTTCCCGCCTCCAGAAGATAATCGGCGTCTCCCTTCCGGTTTTTCCCGAATCGAAAATCAGTCCCGGCCACCACGGCCGAGGCATGAAGCCGTTTCAGAAGTACTTCACGGATAAACTGATCCGGCTCCATATTTCTGATTTCTTCTGTGAACGGACATTCCACCAGCAGATCCACGCCCAGATCCCGAAGAAGATTCTCCTTTTCTTCATTTGTCATCAGCATTTTTGCTTCCCGGCGCCCCATCTGTACCTGAGGGGAAACCGTAAAGGTAAATACTCCCGCTTTCCAGTGGTTTTCCTGCGCAATTCTGCGCACTTCTTTGAGTAGTTTTCTGTGTCCACGGTGAACGCCGTCAAATTTTCCCAGTGTAACCACACACGGACTTTCTGACTGATATTCCGCTAAATTCTTTACAAATTCCATAATCTATCCCTGCGGCCGGTAAAACATCCGGCGGACCCGATAAATTTTTTCCTGTCCTCCGGATTCTCCGTCCTTTTCTTCCGGAACCCGCTCCCCGGACTCCCTGTAAATTCCGATAAACTGTCCCTCTGAATCGTAGACTCTGATATCTTCCCTGTCCATGTCAATAAAACGACCCGAATCTGAGCCACTTCGACAGAGACACCCATCTGACCGTCGCAAATCGCTGCTGTAAGTAAAACGATCCGCATCCGGGCTGCTGCTGCGGTTTAGTTCCGGCGGCCTGATCTGAAGCAGCTCTGCAGGGATAGCGTTTCCATTATGCACAAGCCTGTCAGCCTCCGGACTGCAGACCGCAGACGGAAGATTGCGGAACATGTAGTCGGTCGGAAGAATGACGGAGGCTATCTTGCCCTCTTCCGACATTTTCTGAATTTCCTCCAGCTTTCTGGCGTCCTCCAGCCGGAATTCTCCGACTCTGGTACGAACCAGATGTTCCATGCAGCCTCCGCAGCCGAGCCTGTCCCCCAGATCACTGCATAGCGTCCGGATGTAGGTGCCGCGGGAGCAGGTAACACGAAGCCTGACTCTGGGAATGTCTATGGAAAGCACCTCTATTTCATAAAAGATGACCTTCCGCGGCTCTCTCTCCACCTCGATGCCTGCCCTGGCTAATTCATACAGTTTTTTCCCGTTTTTTTTCAGAGCCGAATACATGGGAGGAACCTGCAGCTGCTCTCCCTGAAAAGAAAGCGCCGTCCTGCGGATCTCCTCAACAGAACAGGATACCGGCTTCTCCGAAAGAATTCTTCCGTCCGTGTCCTGCGTATCCGTGGTTCTTCCCAGAAGCAGCACTGCCTCATAGGTTTTGGTTTCTCCGGCAAGAAACTCGCACATTTTCGCCGCCGTACCCAGGCAGACCGGAAGCACTCCCTCCGCGGAAGGATCCAGCGTACCGGTGTGGCCGATCTTTTTCTGTCTCAGAATGCCGCGGAGTTTTGCCACTACGTCAAAAGACGTGTACCCCGGCTCCTTACAGATAATGATAATACCGTCGTACACGTCTTTTTCCTCCCTCGTTATTCTTTTTCCGGGTAAAGTGCTTTTTCGATGTAATAGGTCAGATTGTTGATCACGTCGTGCGGAGTGCCCTGCATGGTCGCACCCGCAGCCCGTATATGTCCGCCGCCGCCGAAATGCTGGGCGATCCTGCTGACATCCACCGTTTCCCTGGAACGCAGGCTCACCTTGTAAACCTCCGTATCTGTTTCATACATAAAGACGGCGACTTCCACACCGGCCGTGTTCCGCAGCTGCGAAACGATGCCATCCATGTCTGCGGAGGTGACTCCGTAAAAATGCATGTCCCTCTGTCTCATATAGCTGATAATCAGTCTTCCGTTGAAAAGCAGAATGCTTTCCATCAGCGCGCGGCCCAGAAGCTGATTCTGTACATACGTTTTTTCAAAGAACGTACGCTCAATAATTTCCGAAAACGGGACTCCCTTTTCCATCAGCTTCGCTGCTGCCCGCATGGTCTCCGGACTGGTAGATGAATACTGGAACACGCCGGTGTCATGCACCATACCGGTATAAATACATTCCGCGCAGTTCCTGCTGACTTTTCCCTCTTCCATAAAAGAAAAAACAAGTTCACAGGTAGAACTGATCTCCGGAACATTGAACAGCCAGCTGTAAGAACCCCGGTTCGTCACATGATGATCAAAACAGAGGGTTTTCTTCGCCGCGTCCACCAGAGGCTCTGCCACACCGATCCGATCCCTGCTGCTGATGTCGAGCAGGATCAGCAGATCGTACTGCTTTCCGGAAATCAGCGAGGTATGGATGGAATCAAACCCGTTCATAAATCTGAATACCTGCCGTGGCTGCTCCAGATAGACATCCACATCCGTTTCCGGATAATTATCCCTGATATAATTGTAAACGCCCAGACAGGATCCCACGCAGTCCCCGTCCGGATTTACATGGCCGGCGACTGCGGCAGTCCGGACACCCTTCAGGAATTCCCCAATATTTTTTCGCCTCATACGATCAGCCCTCTTCCTTTTCGCGTCCTGCCTCTGACTTTTCATCCCTGCTGATTACATCATCAATCAGCTTTGACATGCGCACGCCGTACGCAATGGACTCGTCCAGTGTAAAGCTGAGCTCCGGCGTATTTCTGAGATTCAGAATTCTGGCCAGCTCATGCCGGATAAATCCCCTGGAGTTTTCCAATCCCTTCATGGTTTCGGCTTTTTCTTCCTCTGTCCCCAAAACACTGACGCTGACCTTGCAGGTCTTCAGGTCTGTCGCGACAATCGCGCTTGTAACCGATGTCATCGGCGCAATCCTTGGATCTTTCAGATTCCGGATAATACTGCTCAGTTCCTCCCGGACAGCTTCGTTGATCCGCGCATTTTTCACACTGTTTTTCCGCATAGTTAAAACCTCCTCTGCAGATGCCGGAACAGAGTTCTTCCCCGCTTATTTGCTGCGGGGAACTTCTACCATAATATAGGCCTCCACCTTATCATTTTCCTGCAGTTCATTAAACCCGTCAAATACCAGACCGCATTCGTATCCGGCCTTTACTTCCTTCACATCGTCCTTGAACCGCTTCAGCGAGGCAAGTCCGCCCTCGAAAATCTGTTTATCATCTCTGCTGATTCTGACCTTGCAGCCTCTCTGGATCATACCATCCAGAACATACGATCCGGCAATGGTACCTACGCCGGACGCCTTGAACAGCTGGCGTACCTCTGCATGTCCGATGACTTTCTCCTCGTAAATCGGCTCCAGCATGCCCTTCATTGCAGCTTCAATATCATCAATCGCCTGGTAGATGACCTTATACAGGCGGATATCCACACCCTCCTGATCCGCCATTGATTTTGCCGTGGCGTCCGGACGGACATTAAATCCAATCACAATCGCGTTGGATGCCGCTGCAAGGGTGACGTCTGTCTCGGTAATAGAACCGACGCCTCCGTGAATGATCTTGACGACAACCTCATCGTTAGAGAGTTTAAGCAGCGACTGCTTCAGCGCCTCTACCGAGCCCTGCACATCCGCCTTGACGATCAGATCCAGCTCCTTCAGGCTGCCTTCCTGAATCTGGCTGAACAGGGCATCCAGAGACATTCTGGACTTGGTGTCTTCCAGAAGCTTGCTCTTGCTCTCCGAGATAAATGTTGCGGCAAAATTCTTTGCATCCTTGTCTGTGTCTGTTGCCACCAGAACCTCTCCGGCATTCGGCACATCATTGAGTCCCAGCACCTCGACAGGAGTAGACGGTCCGGCTGCCTTTACACGGCGGGAATTCTCATCCATCATGGCCCGAACCTTTCCGGAGGCGGAACCGCATGCGATGTAGTCGCCCACATGAAGTGTTCCCTTCTGGATCAGTACGTTTGCCACCGGGCCTTTTCCCTTGTCCAGCTTTGCCTCCAGAACAAGTCCTCTTGCCTTGCGGTTCGGATTTGCCTTCAGCTCCAGAATATCCGCAGTAAGAAGGATCATATCCAACAGGCTATCAATGCCCTCTCCGGTTTTTGCGGAAACCGGAACGAAGATTGTGCTTCCTCCCCAGTCTTCCGCAACCAGTCCGTATTCGGTCAGCTCCTGTTTTACACGGTCCACATTTGCGCCCGGCTTATCAATTTTGTTTACCGCTACAATAATCTCGATGCCCGCCGCTTTGGCATGGTTAATCGCCTCAATGGTCTGGGGCATCACGCCGTCATCGGCAGCCACAACAAGAACCGCGATATCCGTGGATTTCGCGCCGCGCATACGCATGGCGGTAAATGCCTCGTGCCCCGGTGTATCCAGGAACGTTACCTTCCGATCCCGCACCTTGACGCTGTAGGCACCGATATTCTGCGTAATTCCTCCCGCCTCGCGGTCGGTCACATGCGTATTGCGGATGTAGTCCAGAAGAGATGTTTTACCATGATCGACATGACCCATGACGCAGACGACCGGGGGACGCGAAACGAGATCCTTCTCTTCCTCTTCGTCTTCCTTCAGAAGCTCGGCGATCACATCGACCTTCTCCTCCGGCTCGGCGATAATATCGTACTCCAGGGCAATTTCCTCGGCCTTCTCATAGTCGATCTCCTGGTTTACCGTATACATTTCGCCTTTCATAAAGAGATTTTTGACAATCTCTGAAGGCTGCATCTTCATCTTCTCCGCCAGCTCGCGGATCGTCATTTTCTCCGGAAGTTTAATCTCTGTTACCTCTTCCTTTTTCTCTTCCTTCTGCTTGTGGACAGGCTTCTGCAGAGCCTTCGGGATCAGCTGTTTCTGGCTCCGTCCGTTCTTCCGGTCGCTGGTGAACTTATTTTCTCTCTGCTCCGCCTTATTCTTATCCTTGTCCTTATTATGCCCGCCGTCTCTTCTCTTCGCCGACAGATCTGCCGGTGTCTCTGCGGCTGCCGCCGGCCTTCCGCCCCTGCCCTGCCCGGGTCTGGCGTCCCTGTTTCCAAAAGAACGGCTCCCGTCGCGGTTAAACGGCTTCTGTCCATCACGGTTCCCATAAGAGGGCTTCCCATCGCGGCTGCCGGAAGACGGTCTGCCGTCACGATTCCCAAAGGAACGGCTTCCATCCCGGCTGAAGGACTTCTGCCCGTCTCGATTTCCGAAGGAGGGTCTGCCGTCACGGGCGCCGGAAGACGGTCTGCTGTCACGGCTGAACGGCTTCTGTCCGTCACGGTTCCCGTAGGAGCGGCCTCTCCCCTGGTCGCCGCGTGGACGCTCGGTACGCTGGGGACGGTTTTCCGCCGTTTTCTCTCCGGCTTCCACGGTATTCCCTGCTCTTCCGGTATCTGCCGCCGGCTTTGTCTCCGGTGTCTTTGCCGAGGTATTTGCTTCCTGCACACCGGCTGCCTGCCTGACTTCCGGAGCACCAGCCTCTGTGCGGATATCTTTTGAGGTGGCTGCCGCTTCTTCTGCCGCGCTTGTGATCTCTGTCTTTGGAGCGGAGACTTCTTCCGCCGCCTGAGGTCTGCTGTGCTTCACCGGTTTGGAAAATGCTTTTGGAGGCTCTGTGTTCCGGAACATCGGCTGCGGACGAGGAACTTTTACCAGCGGCGGCTTATGTTCACCTGTTCTGTTCCCGGTTCCTGCAGAACCGTCCCTTGACCCGCGTACCGGACTATTCTGAGTTCTTCCCGGACGACGCTCCCTGCTGCCTGGTGCCTGTCCGCCTCTTCCCGCATTCAGGCGATGCAGCGCCTTGCCTTCCTTACTGGACGCATTCTGCGGATGGAACACGGCAATCAGCTTTTTTTTCTTTTTGGGCTCCGCCTCTGTCTCCGCACCGGCTTTCGTCTGCGCTTTGCTCTTTCCTTCCGCGTCGGACGGCGAACTGCTCTTCCGCGTCCCCGGGGCGCCTGCTTTATCTGTCAAACCGGTTTCTGTCTTTTTTCCGAATTTTTCCCGGACAATCTTTGCGCTGTCCTCTTCGAGAGAACTCAACTGACTTTTTACCTCCCCATCCTTTTTCTGTAAAAATTCCAGGATCACTTTCCCGTCAACATTTAATTCCTTTGCCAGCTCAAATACTCTGATTTTCGCCAAATTCCAACACCGACCTTTCTTATGCCTCTGTCTGGATTCCCAGCTGTTTCTTTATAGCTTCTGCCAGGTTTTTATCGGTGACTGCCGCAACGGACCTCTCACCTTTTCCGATTCTTCTTCCCAGATCCGCTTTCGGCAGAAATTCTGTGACGGGAACCTTATACCAGACAGCCATATTCGTAAATTTCTTCCGGGTATTCTCCGATGCGTCCTCGGAAAGGATCACAAGATGAGCCTTCCCGGAGCGAATGGTTTTTTCCGCGGAAAATTCTCCGGATACTACCTGGCCGGCCTTCATGGCCAGTCCCAGCAGCGATGCCGCTTTTTCCTTATTCAAAATTTCTCAGCTCCTTTTCCAGTTCATCATAAATCTCTTCCGGAATCTCCGTGTTCAGCGAGCGGGAAAGCCCTCTGTTCTTTTTTGCCTTCTGCAGGCATTCTGTGCTTCTGCACAGATAGGCGCCCCTGCCGTTTTTTCGTCCGGTGGCGTCCAGAACCAGTTCCCCTTCCGGAGTTCTGACAACACGAATCAATTCCTTCTTGGTTCTGCTCTGCCTGCAGCCTACGCAGGTGCGCAGGGGCTCTTTTCGGACAGTACCCAATCTATACCACTCCTTTTACTGTTCGGCGTCTTCCTCTGCTGCAGCCTCTTCCACGGATGCGTCTTCCTCTGCTGCAGTCTCTTCCACGGATGCTTCTTCCTCTTCGACATCCGGTTCTTCGGAAACCGCTTCCGGATCCTCCTCCGGCAGCCCGGTTTCTTCCCGGAAGTCCTCTTCCTCTTCAAAGCTGTCCTTTTCCTTCAGCTCGCCGTATTCATCCTCTTCGTAATTCTGTTCCAGTTCCTCGAAGATTCCCTCTTCTCTGGCCTGGGTCTCGCTCTTGATGTCAATTTTATACTGCGTCAGATGCGCAGCCAGGCGGGCGTTCTGCCCCTCCCGCCCGATGGCCAGAGAGAGCTGATAATCCGGCACGATGACAAGTGCGGATTTTTCGTCCGGGTCGACCATAACGGAAATCACCTTGGCCGGAGAAAGAGCATTTTCTATCAGGTACGCCTGGTTCTCATCCCAGTTGATTACATCTACCTTTTCCCCATTCAGCTCGCTTACAATCGTATTGACACGGGATCCGTTGACGCCGACGCAGGCGCCTACCGCGTCCACATCCGGATCGTTGCTCCAGACAGCAATCTTTGTACGGGAACCGGCCTCGCGGGCAATGGCTTTAATTTCGATGATGCCCTCGCGGACTTCCGCAACCTCTTCCTCAAACAGTCTCTTGACGAGTTCCGGATGTGTGCGGGAAACCAGAACCTTGGGACCTTTGGGTGTGTCCCGGACCTCCAGAACATAAACCTTCACCCTCTCGTTCTGCTTTAACGTCTCGCCGCGAACCATCTCGTTTTCGGTAAGAAGAGCGTCAATTTTCCCCAGGTTGATGCTGACATTTCTTCCGATATAGCGCTGTACTACACCGGTAACCACATCATGCTCCTTTTCAAAATACTGATTGTATAGAGACCTTCGTTCCTCCTCGCGGATCTTCTGCAGGATGACATTCTTGGCGTCGTGCGTGGCAATCCGCTTGAAGTCCCTGGACTGGATTTCTACAGAGGCGATATCGCCGAGCTGAAGGGAACTGTCAATCTTCTGCGCGTCCTCCAGGCTGATCTGCTCTACCGGGCTGTCCACATTTTCAACCACTTCCTTTTTGGCTATAATGTGGTAGTCGCATGTATCCGGATCTATGGAAACCGTCACATTATCTGCAGTCCCGAAGTTTTTCTTGCAGGCAGAAAGCAGAGACTGCTGAATTGCCTCCAGAAGAGTATCCTTGCTGATATTCTTTTCTCTCTCCAGAATATTCAATGCTTCAAGTAACTCTGTATTCATGTTTTTTTCCTGTCCTCCTGTTGAACAATCTTTTTTATCCTGTTCTTTTTTCCGCTGTCCCGTTTTATAATTCAGAACCGGACAGCCATCCGGATCAGCGCCAGATTGCTTTTTTCCAGCACCAGCTCGTTTTCGTCATCATCCGCAATCGTTACCGTATCGGGACTGTACGCCTTCAGATATCCGATAAACTCTTTCTCGTGCTCTACCGGCCGGAATGTGTGAATTTCCACTTCTTTTCCGACAGCGCGGGCAAAATCCTTTTCTTTTTTCAGCGGGCGCCCCAGTCCGGGAGAGCTTACCTCCAGAATATAGGCGTCCGGAATAAAATCTTCCTGATCCAGTTTTTTCTCCAGGGCGCGGCTGACGATTTCACAGTCATCCACCGTAATGCCGCCCTCTTTGTCACAGTAGACCCGCAGATACCAGGAACCAGCCTCCTTTACGTACTCCACATCGAACAGCTCCATGTGAAGTTCTTCCAGAATCGGCGTCACCAGCTCTTCCGTGCGCCTCTCGATGTTTTCGGATTTTGTCATACACTCACCTCGTTTCCCGGAACCGGCCTTTCCGTATCTGCCGAAAAATTCTTCCGTTACCCGGTTCCGGTCAGACAGCACAACAACAAAGAAGAGTGGACCGGCGCCCACTCTTACAGTAATCAACTATTCATCTTGACAACTCTACCATACCGTGCCTGTAAATGCAAGTTTTTTCTGCGTAAATGCCGGGAAAACTGCAGGAAAGCCCTGCCTTTTCCGCGTCTGCGCCGCTGCCCTTCATCCGTTTTCCCGGAGGGCAAAAACAGAAACTCCCAAAGGCGGGATTTTTACCTTGATAGAATTTTCCCTTTCGTGCGCCTCTACCGGCCGGCTGGCTTTCACCCGCGGATTGACGGCTCCGCTGCCGCCGAAGGCCAGCGCATCGCTGTTAAAGATTTCCTTGTATTTTCCGGCCTTCGGGACACCCACACGGAAATCATCGTACTCTACGTTGGAGAAATTGCACACAGCCAAAAGCGTATTTTTCCCATCCCTGCTCTTCCGGAGGAAAATAAGCAGATTTCTCTGCCAGTCCAGATTGTCAATCCACTCAAAGCCATCCGCGGAAAAATCCTCTTCGTAGAGAGCCGGCTGGCTGCGGTACAGCTGAAGCAGAGCCCGCGTGCAGTCCTGCACGGCCGCGTGCAAAGGCTCCGTACACTCTTTCCAGTCCAGCTGCTCCTCCGGATTCCATCTGGCGGACTGACCGAATTCCGTCCCCATAAACAGCAGTTTCTTTCCCGGATGAACCGTCATATAGGCAAGCGTAAGACGGAGATTTGCCATTTTCAGGCTCTCTCTGTAGCCCGGCATCAACTTCAGGTAAGCGCCCTCTTCCTGAACCCTGGAATGATCCAGACTGAGCATAAACTTCTCGCTGTACATGTAAGCCATACTGAAGGTCAGGCTGTCCTGATGCTGCCCACGGAACAGAGGATCCAGCTGGATATAATTCATGTAATCGTCCAGACAGCCGTTATTCCATTTATAAGTAAATCCAAGCCCCTGCTCCCTTACCGGTCCGGTGACCAGCGGCCATCCGGTGTTTTCCTCTGCCACGGTGACAGTGCCGGGGCATTCTTTTGCGATCACAGTATTCAGCTTCTGCAGAAATTCCTCTGCCTCCAGATTCTCATTTCCGCCGTATCGGTTTGCCACCCAGCCTCCAGCGGGACGGCCGTAATCCAGATAAAGCATGGAGGATACATCGTTAATCCGGAGTCCGTCCGCATGATATTTTTTCAGCCAGAACAAGGCGCTGGACAGAAGGAAGCCGACCACTTCCTTTCGCCCGTAATTAAAGATGAGCGTATTGTACTTCGGATGAACGCCCTGCCGGGGATCCAGATGCTCATAGAGGCAGGTTCCGTCAAAGGAAGACAAGCCTTCATTTCCTCTGGCAAAAAAAGCGGGAACCCAGTCCAGAATCACAGCGATTCCTTCCTGATGGAAGGCGTCTACCAGCGACATGAAATCCTCCGGTGAGCCGTATCTGCTGGTGGGGGCAAAATAGCCGCTGGTGGCATAACCGAGAGAGGCGTCGTCCGGGTACTCCATGACCGGTGTGAGCTCCACATGCGTAAAGCCCATTTTCCCGACATAGGCGGGAAGCTCCTGCGCCAGCTCTCTGTAGCCACAGGGCGTCCCGTCCGCTTTTTTCTGCCAGGATCCCAGGTGCACCTCGTAGACAGCCACGGGTGCCGCTGTGCTGCTGCCGGCCTGTTTCCGTTTTTCCATCCAGGCGTCGTCCTGCCAGACATATGCCGGTTCCCGGATCACCGACGCGTTTTCCGGCATCTCCTGCGACTGAGCCGCATAAGGGTCTGCCTTCAGGTAAACCAGACCTGTTTTTAGCTTCAGCTCATATTTATACAGAGCCCCCTCGCCCACCCCAGGCACAAAAAGCTCGAAGATGCCGGAGCCGGTCCGGTTCATCTGCAGATACCGTCCGTCCCAATGATTAAAATCCCCGACCACTGATACGCGGACAGCATTCGGAGCCCACACCGCAAAATACGTACCGCTGACCCCATGGACAGTTCTGACATGGGCACCGAGCGTCTCTGCGGCATCGTACCAGGATCCCTCCTGAAACTTTTTTTCTTCTTTGTCGGTGATCTGGCAGGGAAATGCGTAGGCATCCGCAAATTCTTCGTCCGACATGCCCTCCGCGTCATAAAGCACAAACCGATAACGCGGAATTCTCCCGTTTTTTCCTGCCGGAATAATACCTGCAAAAAAGCCGGACTCATCCTCCAGATACATGGGAGTCAGTTTGCCGTCCGGCGTGCGGATATCCGCCCTGCTCCGCCCCGGAAAGAAAGCCTGAACCAGAATTCCTTCCTTCACCGGCCTCGGACCCAGAATGCTGCGTGGAGCTGATTCTTCCGAGAAGGTCACCGCCTCGATTTCCGCCCAGTCCATATAATCATAGACCACGTCCGCCATGCTTTTCATTTTCTCTTCCTGCCTTCCTGCATCTTTTTCATATTTCCTTTTCATACCCAAAAGTATAACGCAAAACTCCGGGAACTTACACCTTTGTTTTGAAAAACAGGGTAAATTCCCGGAGAATTATCGCAATTCTGTCAAATATTGTTTTTTCGCGCAATGAGGTTTACTGATCTGACGCAGAACCGGCTTCGTCCGTATTTCCTCCGTCCGGAGTGTCGTTTTCTTTGTTATCCACGTACTTTACCTCCGGAAGTGCCTCCGGCTCCCGGTTCAGGATATCCATAAACTCTTCGCCGGTAATGGTCTCCTTTTCGTACAGATATTTCGCGAGCTCATGCAGCTTTCCAATATTTTCGGAAAGAATCTTTTCTGCCTTGCTGTATTCCTTCTGCACCAGGGCGACAACCATCTGGTCGATCTTCCCGGCAGTCTGCTCCGAGCAGGAAAGGGATGTATCTCCTCCCAGGTACTTGTTGCTTACGGTTTCCATGGCAACCATTCCGAAATCTTCGCTCATGCCGAACCGGGTAATCATAGCCCGCGCCATTTTTGTGGCCTGTTCAATATCATTGGAAGCGCCTGTGGTGACCGAATGGAATACCAGAGCCTCTGCTACACGGCCGCCCGTGAAGGTGGCAATACGGTTCTCCAGCTCTTCCTTGCTCATCAGGTTGTGCTCGCCCTCATCCACCTGCATGGTGTATCCGAGTGCTCCGGATGTTCTTGGTATGATCGTAATCTTTGTGACCGGAGCAGAGTGTGTCTGCATCGCCGCCACCAGGGCATGTCCTGTCTCGTGATAAGCTACAATCAGCTTCTCCTTATTGGAAAGAACCTTGTTTTTCTTCTGATATCCGGCAATGACAACCTCTACACTCTCCAGCAGGTCATTCTGTGTGACAAACTTTCTTCCGTCACGAACCGCACGCAGCGCAGCCTCGTTGATCATGTTTGCAAGCTCCGCTCCGCTGGCGCCGGAGGCCGTGCGGGCCACGGCATTAAAGTCCACATTATCGGAGATCTTGATCTTTTTGGCATGCAGACGCAGAATTTCCTCTCTTCCTTTCAGATCCGGAAGTTCTACCGGAATTCTCCGGTCAAAACGACCCGGACGCAGGAGAGCCGGATCCAGAGAATCCGGACGGTTCGTAGCTGCAAGAATAACGACACCCTTTCTGGCATCAAATCCGTCCATCTCCGCCAGCAGCTGGTTCAGGGTCTGCTCCCGCTCGTCGTTTCCTGCGAAACCGGAGCCGTCACGCTTTTTGCCGATGGTATCAATCTCATCTATGAATACGATACAGGGAGCCTTTTCGTTTGCCTGCTTGAACAGGTCACGAACCTTCGCGGCGCCCATGCCGACAAACATCTCCACAAATTCCGAGCCGGATATAGAGAAGAACGGAACCTCCGCTTCTCCGGCGACAGCCTTGGCCAGCAGGGTTTTTCCTGTTCCGGGAGGTCCTACCAGCAGGGCGCCCTTCGGCATTTTCGCGCCGATCTCCGTATATTTGGCTGGATTGTGCAGGAAATCCACGATCTCCTGCAGGAGCTCCTTGGCCTCATCCTCTCCGGCGACATCCTTAAATTTAATTCCCGTCTCCGACTTGATGTACACCTTCGCATTGCTCTTGCCGAAGCTCATGGCATCGCCCATGCCGCCGCCTATTCTTGTCTGAACGGATCGCATAAGCAGCATGCCGAGGAAATAGATGACGACGATCGGAAGAATCCAGCTCAGAACGAAGCTGAGTATCGGCGACATCTGCTGAACAATCGGCGTCTCAAAATCGGTGATGCCGGCGTCATACAGCCGGTCCACCAGCTTATAGTCATTCATCAGACCGGTCTGATATTTCTGTCCGGATCCGTCCGTGAAATAGATCACGCTGTCCTGGCTGTCTACCTGAACCTGCTTCACCTCTCCCTTATCCAGCATTTCGAGAAAATTTCCGTAGGTAGAATCCTCGATCTGCGCGCTGTTAATTTTGGGAACCAGAAGCAGATTCAGAAGAAGAAGGACAATCATGGCCAGAACATAGTAAAAGATCAGAGGTCTCTTATTGTTCTTAACTTCTTTCATTCAACATTCCTTTCTTGTTTTATAGTTCTCCATTCGCCTGAATGGAGCAGGTGCTATACGGAATCATTTCTGCGGCTATCAGAAGCTCCGGATAGAATCTCCGTCCTCTGTACCCGCCTCAACCTTTTTTATTTCCACGTCATATCCGACACTGTCGTTTACCCGTACGTGAACCGTATCACCGGCTCTGTGTCCCATGACCGCTCTCCCAAGCGGAGACTCCGGGGTAATATAGCCCTTCAGGGAATTGCCGCGGACGGTCGTGACAATCTTAAACACATCCGTCTCGTCATCTTCGGGGAAATAGATCGTCACCTGCTTATCCATGCCGACCTGGTCGTCGTCGGAATTATCCGTAACCAGAACAGCCGTCTTAATCATATTCTCCAGATAGCGGATCCGGCTGTCGTTCTCTCCCTTGGCTTTTCTGGCGGCATGGTATTCAAAGTTCTCGCTCAGATCTCCCTGCGCGCGAGCCTCCTGCACTTCTTTCAGAATCTGGGGACGAACCACTGTTTTGCGGTGATCAATCTCCTCCTGCATTTTTTCTATATCCTGTTTTGTCAGTCTGTCATGCATGTTCCCTTACTCTCCTGAAAAATCCTTCCGTGTCCATCCTCAAAAAAACGGCGCGGACTTACGTTTCTTCTGACGCCCGGCTTCAGAGCATGCCCAGATGATATGATTTCCTGAATCTATCACTTCTGGAGCCCCGTCTGCGGGGCACGGGTGTTTTATTTCAGAAACGCCCGGTATGCCCGGTAGGTCTCATAAATATCCGCCTTGCTGGTAATTTCCCACGGGGCGTGCATATTCAGAACCGCTACGCCGAAATCAATAACCTCCATGCCGAGGTTTGCGAGGATGTACGCGATCGTACCGCCGCCGCCTTCATCCACTTTTCCGAGTTCAGATGTCTGATAGATGATATCTTCTTTATCCAGAAGCCTGCGGAGAAACGCGATATATTCCGCATTGGCGTCGTTGGAGCCGCTCTTTCCTCTCGCACCGGTATATTTATTGAATACAGGTCCTCTGCCCAGGTACGCGCAGTTATTCTTTTCCATCACATCCGGATAGTTCGGATCAAATCCTGCGCTGACATCGGAGGACAGCACTCTGGTCTTGCAGAGCACACGGCGCAGTTCCAGCTCGCTGTAGCAGCCCTGCAGGTTCATGACCTCCGCCAGGGTATTTTCAAAGAAACGGGAGTGCATACCGGTCGCACCGACGCTTCCGATTTCCTCCTTGTCTGTCAGGAGGCAGATACTGGTGTACTCCGGATCCTTCTGATCCAGAATGGCGCGATAGGACGGATACGCACATACCTTGTCATCCTGTCCGTAGCCCATAATCATGCTGCGATCCAGCCCATAGTCTCTTGCCGGTCCTGCAGGAACCACCTCGATTTCCGCGGAAACAAGATCCTCCTCCTTCACATCGTATTTTTTCTTAAGAATATGAAGAACATTGGCCTTTACCGCGTTTTCCTCATCCGAATCCTTCAGCGGACGGCTGCCGACCAGGACATTCAGTTTTTCGCCCTCTACTCCTTCCGAGAGTTTTTTAGACATCTGGCGTCCGGCCAGGTGGATCAGCAGATCACTGCATCCGAATACCGGATCGTCCGGATCCTCGCCGATGCATACCTGCACCGCCGTTCCGTCCTTTTTCACAATCACTCCGTGAAGCGCCATTGGAAGCGTAACCCACTGGTATTTTTTGATTCCGCCGTAATAATGCGTATCCAGCATGGCCAGCTCGGTATCTTCGTATAGCGGATGCTGCTTCAGATCCAGCCTCGGAGAGTCTATGTGAGCCCCCAGAAGACGGATGCCCTCCGTTATTGGTTTCTTCCCGATCCGGACGATCATCAGGGATTTTCCCATCATGTCCGCATAGACAAGTTCTCCTGCCGCAAGACTTCTGCCTTCACGGACAGCCTCCTGAAGGCTTCTGGCGCCGGCCGCTTTCAGCCCTTCCTCCATTCCGGCTACATTTTCCCTTTCTGTCTTATGTGAGGAAAGAAAAACCCGGTAATCCTTACAGAATTCCTCCAGCTTCTTTTCATCCGACTTATCCCAGATTGTTTTTTCCTTTTTTTTGTCTTTTTTTTCTGTATCTCCCATAAGTAGTCCTCTTTTCTTACGTTATTTTCTGATTGTACACCGATTATGCCTCATTTTCCAGCAGACGGTTTATCTTCCGTGATCCGGATTAGCATCCGACCATCCTGTTGGCTAACACTCTGTGCGTTTTCCAGTATATCGCTGTTTGTCTGTAAACACCAGTAAAAAAATGTGAAAAAAATGTAAAAAGAAAAGACTGCCGCAGGTTTTTTCTTATTCCATGCAGCAGTCTTTAACACCGGATGACCGCGTTTCTGTTTAATTTTCTGAATCCGCGATCTCTGCTTTTTTGTCTCCGCGATGAAGAAGGAGATTAACCAGAATTCCCATCAGCAGCGCGGTGGCAATACTGGTGATCTGGATACGGACGAAGTCAAGTGTCAGACCTCCGATGCCGAGCACCAGAATGGTGCTGACTACAAACAGGTTGCGGTTATCGTCCAGGTCTACCTTCTGAATCATTTTCAGTCCGCTGACGGCGATAAAACCATACAGGGCAATGCAAATTCCGCCGATAACACAGACAGGAATGGTATTGACAAATGCCACAAACGGCGTGAAGAACGAACAGAGAAGGCAGAGAATGGCAGTCAGAATGATCGTATAGATGGACGCGTCACCCGTAATTGCCACACAGCCGATTGCTTCCCCGTAAGAGGTATTCGGACATCCGCCGAAAAGGGACCCCAGAATAGAGCCGAGTCCGTCTCCCAGAAGCGTTCTGTGAAGACCCGGATCTTTGATCAGGTTCCGTCCGATAACCGTGCTGAGGTTCTCATGGTCGGCAATATGCTCCGCAAACACGACCAGCGCCACCGGGGCGAACAGGAGAAGGACATTGGCAACTCCTACAGCGCCGCCCAGCGACTTTGTTCCGTTTTCCAGCATTCCGAGGAACGTAAACTGTGGAACACTGAAGAAGCTTGCAGCGGAAAGATTCCGGTAATTATCTGCCAGCGGCGTATAATCGACAATCTGCAGATAGGTAATCCCCGCTGCATGACCGATTGCTGTAAAGACAGACGCTACCAGATATCCTGCAAGAATACCAATGATAAACGGAATCATCCGGATATGACTGCCTCCGTAAACCGAAGCCGCAACCGTAACCAGAAAAGCAATCAGGCCACAGAAAATGGCAACCAGGTTATAGTCACCGCTGGACGTATTGTTCAGGTTGCTGACTGCGGAGGTACAAAGGCTCAGTCCGATCAGGGCAACCGTGGGGCCGATAATAACCGGAGGCATAAGCCTGTCCACCCATTTTGTTCCGACAAACGCGATAATGACGGCAAGAATGACATAGACCGCACCGGCAAAAACGGCTCCCAGAAAGATTCCGAAATAACCAAACGAGCAGGCGCCGATCAGGGGAGAGATAAAAGCAAAGGAGCTTCCCAGGAAAATCGGACTGCGTTTCTTTGTACAGAACACATACAGAAGAGTTCCCGCCCCTGCCCCGAAAAGTGCCGCGGGCTGGCTCATGGTTACCTCTGTTCCCCCGGCTGTTCCCAGATTGACCAGCGCAGGAACCAGCAGGGTTGCCGCGATAATGGCAAGAAGCTGCTGGAACGCATACACCAGATTTTTCTTAAACGGCGGCTTCTCCTCTACGGAATAAGCTAGTTTCATGTTGTTTTCTCCTCCTCTTCTCATGCTTTCCTTCAGATGCAACATACCGGACAGCAGAGTCGAAAACACGCCCGTCCCGGCTGTCCCAGTCCCATATTTTACAAAGATACCGGTTATAATGCAATGCTCATTTATATGGCACTCTCCTTCTCCGTTCCGGACAGCAGCCGAAACGCTCCTCTTATGCGCCAAACAAAAAACATGACACATGACAAAAGAAAGATTGGGACATGTTGACATTAGAATCATAAAAAATGTACATGCATGTCACCGAAAAAATGAAGCAGCGTTCCGAAGAACGGATAAAAAATTTAATACTGCTGGATATTTGCCAGACGGGAGCATAGAAGAAGCCCGGAACTCCCTGTAAATAAAGGAATGTTCCGGGCTTGCCCGATGGAGCATATGAGATTCGAACTCACGACCTCCACAATGCGAATGTGGCGCGCTCCCAACTGCGCTAATGCCCCGTACAAATAAATAATTTACTCTGATTGCGGCTTCTTGTCAACGGTATTTCTTCGCAAACAAGATTGTATTCTTTTGCGGTCTTTCGCAGAAGTCCGCCAGAACGCTCTGGCGGACTTTTTATAAAGATATTGTTGTGCCAAAAGTTCCCCCCCTAATGCTTCTTCCCCGCAGCACGGAGAGTCTGTCGGCTTACCGTATCATCTCGCGGATATTTACCATCTGTCTCTCGATATGCCGCTTGATATATGCCGTCGCCGCTTCCGCATCGTGGGCACGCAGGCTTTCCACCAGCCTGTCGTGTTCTTCAATCAGGGTATCCCTGTTGTCTGTGTCCTTCAGATATTCCACCCGGTAGCGGTACATCTGCTCCCGCATGTTATTGATCAGCTGCACAAGCCGGGGATTCCCGGTGGACTGGTAAATAATATCGTGAAAGGTCTCATCCGCTTCTGCCAGATCAGAGAGATCCTCATCCCTGCTGTCAATCAGCCGGGCGAACTCTCTGGACGCCGCTTCCAGCCTGTCCAGTTCTTCCTGTGTGATCCGCTCGCTTGCCAGCTTCATCGCCATCTCTTCCAGACCCTCACGAACCTCCAGAACATCTCGCAGATCCTTTTCTGTAATTTTGGCAACCTGCGCGCCGCGCCGCGGCGTATTTACCACCAGACCTTCCAGCTCCAGCATCCGGATGGCTTCCCGGATGGGAGTCCGGCTGACACCCAGGCGGTTGGCAAGCTTTATTTCCATCAGGCGTTCTCCCGGTTTCAGGTCTCCGCGCAGGATTCCCTTCCGGAGAGTATGAAACACGACATCCCGGAGAGGCATTCCCTGAAACTCCGTCATCTCTCTGCTAAGTTCATCTTCGGTCATGCATCTGTCCTCCTGTTCTGAAACGGCTCTGTTACATAGATCTGCCTTGCCGCTCCACTTTTCCTAACTGCGCTGCATGCAATCCTCGCCTGAGCTTCTTCTCGAAAAATTCCGTACACCGTCGGCCCGCTGCCGCTCATAAGAGCGCCTTCGGCCCCCTTTTCCATCATCGTCTGCTTGATCTTTGCAATGACCGGATATTCTGGAACAGTAACCAGCTCCAGCACATTTCCCAGCCTCTCTGTCACGCCTTCCAGAGAGCCTTCTTCCAACGCGCGGACCATTCCGTCTATATCCGGGTGTTCCCATCCTTTCTGTTCATCCAGACGGGTGTAGACGCCTTTTGTGGACACGCTGATTCCCGGTTTGGCCACCAGAATCCAACAGTGCGGCAGCGGGGGCAGCTCCGTCAGCTTCTCGCCGATGCCCTCCGAGAGCGCCGTCCCGCGCATGATGCAGTAAGGAACATCCGCGCCGATTTTCACTCCCCGGATCATCAGCTCCTCTCCAGACAGCCGCAGATGAAAAAGCCGGTTCATCCCGACAAGAGCGGCCGCAGCATCCGCGCTGCCGCCGGCAAGACCCGCGGCAACCGGGATTCTCTTGTTCAGATCCACGGAAATGCCTCCCTCTATCCGAAACTCCCTGCGGAGCAGGTCTGCCGCCTTCCAGATCAGATTGGTCTGATCCGTGGGAATAAACGGAAGATTGGCCCGGATCCGGATTTCCGGTTCCGGAATGACACACATCTCCAGCCGGTCATAAAGCTTCAGGGACTGCATGACCATGCGGACAAGATGATAGCCGTCCTCTCTTTTTCCCGTGACATCCAGCCCCAGATTTATTTTTGCCCTGGCCTTCAAAACAATTTTCTGCATAAGCCGTTTCCGTCTCTCCGCTCCGTACTTGCAGGTACTGCTGTTTTTTTCTATAATGATGGAAGCGCCAGAGCCTGTATCGCTTCCGGCGTTATCATCACTA
The DNA here is from genome assembly GCA_902756775.1 of uncultured Lachnospiraceae bacterium. Taxonomy (GTDB): domain Bacteria; phylum Bacillota; class Clostridia; order Lachnospirales; family Lachnospiraceae; genus Bilifractor. The sequence continues at coordinate 23,001 of CACVSR010000009.1, forward strand.
TAATGCATACGGCGCAAAAAAACAACAAACGTGCCGGGCATTTGTGGAACATCGGAGGAACCTCATGCTTCGTACCTTATTGCTGATCATCATTGCTGTACTCTACCTGATTATCACCCTTCCGGTCATGGCCGTCCTGGCCGCCATCGGCAGAAAGAATCCGGAAAAACGCGAGCGGACCGCACGGAAAATGGTCCAGTGGGTATTCCGCCTTCTGACCCGCGCGACCGGGAGCACCGTGACTGTCCGTGGCCTGGAAAACATCCCGAAAGACGAACCGGCACTGTTTATCGGAAATCACCGGAGCATTTTTGACATTATCACCGTATATCCCTACATCCACGAACCAGTCAGCTTCGTATCCAAGGTCTCCATCCACAAAATCCCCCTTCTCGGCATATGGATGGATTTTATCCAATCTCTTTACTTTGACCGTTCCGACATGAAGCAGGCCATGCGCATGATCCTGGACGGAACCGAACTGCTGAAGAAAGGCACGTCCGTCTTTATCTATCCGGAAGGAACCCGGAAAAAGACCGGAAACGACCTGCCGCTGGGCGAGTTTCACGAGGGAAGCTTCCGCATGGCGGTAAAAAGCGGACGCGTCATTGTTCCCGTGGCCTTCACCGGAACCATTCACATTTTTGAGGAGCACAAGCCTTGGATCCGTCCCTCGCAGGTGACCATCACCTTCTGCCCGCCCATTGATCCGAAAAACTACGACCGCCGCGAACAGAAACGCCTGGGATCTATTACCCGCGAAAAAATGACGGAAACCCTTCTCGCGCAGGGTGTTGTACCCGATCCCGAACCTGCTCCTGAATCAAACGAATCATAATTGCCGCTGCATTTCTGCATCATAACTAATTGATATTGTAATCTCTCCTTGCGGCTTTCGTGACGCAGAAAAAGGGGCACCGACAAAATGCATGAAATGAATATTCTGGAAGAAACATCCCCAGCGCCGGTCCTTTCTCCCTGCAAGTGTAAACGCAGCAGGGAGATTAGTACCGCTGCGCGAGGACAGCGCGAAAGCGGTTTCTGGAAGAATATTCATTTCATGCACAAGCGGCAGCCCCGTCTGTGCAGCTACTATGAAAATTGATTCGTTCTTTACGGCTCAATTCCCTCGAATACCACAACCGCCCCGTCTGTTTTTACCTCCTCGTAGGCTTCCATGGAACGGACTGTCCAGTTCATCCTCTGAACCCTGTACAGGCATCGGCAGATCCACAGGCTGGGATTATACCGCTGATCGGGACGGCTGGAAATATAGTCCGGCTCGGTCAGGAAATTCATAAGCAGGCTGGCGCACAGAAAATCCCAGAGAAGATTTTTGAAAGCTCCTCCCGTGCTGTGCCTGTAATCAATCACCTGTCCGCGGACAAATTCCCTTCTCTGTTTCCGGAACCAGCGCAGAACCCTTGGATCCAGGGATTCGATGGCAAACACGCCCTCGTACTCATCCGCCACATCACAGATCTGGTCGCTGATGGCATCATAGTCCTGATCCTCCACCAGTACATTCAGGATAACCGGGACCTGGCCGTCAATAAACTCCAGTGCCTCCCGGAGCGTGGGAATAGTTTCCTCTGTTCCCTCCAACCGGAGTTCTTTCAGCTCCTCCAGTGTACTGTTTTCCACAGATCCATTGGCCGCGCACATCCTTGCGACAAGGCTGTCAGAAAACACAACCGGGACGCCGTCTCTTGTCAGCCGGACATCCATGCGGATGCCATATCCGTGTTCAATAGCAGCCCGGAATGCCGGAATGGAATTTTCCGGAATTCCCTTTTCCGGAATGGAGAAGCCTCCGTTCGCATAATCATACTTCCGGATTTCACTAAGATCCGGTTTATTGAAGATTCTCGGCTTAACCGCAAACGCCCATGCCGCGGCCGTGCCGACAACAGCCCCTATGACCTTCTTCGCCTGTTTTCCCATATACAAAGCCTCCTTTGAATATTGCATATTCTGTCAGGCAAACGCTCTGTCTGCTTCAGATATTGTCTATTATAAACTAATTCTCCCGCACGCGTCTACCTGCAACTTCTCATCCGAAGGAGGCTTTCCTCTTTTCCTCTTTTGATTTTCTATTTTATGATGGAGTTAGGGGCAAAAGGGCTTTTGACATAAAATGATGCCGCGAATTCTTTTCTGTCAGCTTTCCTTCCTGCACACAGGATCCGCGGGTCGAACGGCAAAACAGGCGCAGAAATGATTTTTCCCCGTCTCCGCAAGCGGAGGCATTTTTTCCGCGCACTCCTCTCTTGCCTCTCCGCAGCGGTTCCGGAACGGACATCCATCCGGAATATCCAGCGGACTGGGTGCCTCCCCTTCAATCGTCCTGATCTTATGTGTAAAATCCATATGCAGGTCAAAAACAGAATCCAGCATGGCGCGTGTGTAGGGATGAAGGGCGCCGGACGCCACATCCGCCCCGTCCATCAGCTCCACCACATGTCCGAGGTACATGACAGCTACCCGGTGGGAGAGCTGCTGCACCAGCGCCAGATCGTGACAGATAAAGGCTATCGCGATATTTTTCTTCTTCTGCAGACGAACCAGCAATTCTATGACAGATTTCTGCACCGCCACATCCAAGGCGGATGTCGCCTCATCGCAGAGAAGAATTTCCGGCTCCAGCGCAAGCGCCCTGGCTATCCCCACCCTCTGTCTCTGTCCGCCGCTGACATCCTTCGGATAGCGCTCCGCAAACTCCTCCGGCAGTTCCACCATCCGCAGAAGTTCCTTTGCCCTGGCGGGAACCTCCTGACGCCGGATGACGTGATAATTCAGAAGGGGCTCGCAGATAATATCCTGAATTTTCATTTTCGGATGAAATGCTTCCGACGGATCCTGAAAAACCATCTGTATATGTCTTCTTGCCTCACGGAGCGCCTTTCCTCTCAGCCCGCTGATTTTCTCCCCCCGCAGCAGAATTTCCCCGGAATCCGGCTTTTCCAGTCCTACCAGAAGACGCAGAAACGTACTTTTCCCGCATCCGCTTTCTCCCACAATCCCCAGGGTCTGTCCGGCATATAGGGAGAGGCTGACATTCTCGCAAGCTGTCAGCATCTTCCCGTGCGCCGCAGGAAATTTCTTTGTGACCTGCCTTGCTTCCAGGACAGGCTGTCTGTTTTCTCCGTTATACATAGCGGACACCTCCGATACTCGGAACCGACTGAAGCAGCATTTTTGTGTAGCTGCTGCGGGGATGATAAAGGATGTCCTCTCTGGTTCCGTGATCTGCCAGCTTTCCGTCTTTCAGTACATAAATATTATCCGAAATATAGGCTGCCAGCGCCAGATTGTGGGTGATCATCAGAATTCCTGCCTCAAAATTTTCCCGCAGTTCCTGAATCTGGCGGACAATCTGGGCCTGTGTCGTGACATCCAGCGCACTGGTGGGCTCGTCCGCAAGCAGAAATTCCGGATGAAAAACCAAAGCCATGGCAATTCCGACCCGCTGCCGCATTCCTCCGGAGAGCTGGTACGGGTAATATTTTTCCACCTCG
>CACVSR010000010.1 GCA_902756775.1 uncultured Lachnospiraceae bacterium
TGCGGATCCCGGCCTTCGCAAACAGCCGCTCTGTTTTTTCTCCGATCCCCTTCAGCGTCCGCAGGGGCTGGTCTCGTAGATTCATGGTTTTCCTCTTTTCTGTTTTTCCGCGTGGAAGCTTCTGATTTTTTGGTTCTTCTGCTGACTGTTCCCGGATAAAAAAACAGCCATACCGCGCGGGCAATCCCACCGGAAAACCACGCTGTATGGCCATTATGCAGTTATTATGTGTCATCACCGGTTTTCTTCCGCTGTACTGTACGTATACGCGGCGGCTTGCCCGGCAAATTCCGCATCTCCTGTGAGGTGCAGCCGCCAGGCCTCACAAAAAACGCTTTTATTCCACAGAAATAATACAGTAATATACAGGCTGCCCCCCGTTATTCACTTCCACATCACAGTCCGGATAGCGGGAGGTAAGCTCTCTGGCTATGCGGTTCGCGTTTTCTTCTGAAAACTCTTTCCCGTAATAAATGCTGATCAGCGCGGCATCATCCGTCATCATGGATGTAACTGCTTCCAGTGCAGTCTCCTGAATATTCCGGCCAACGGCAAGCATGCCGGAATCTCCAACGGCCATGATGTCACCCTGATGAATTTCCCTGTCATCAATCGTCGTATCGCGGATTGCATAGGTGATCTCACAGGTCTTTACCGTTGCGATCACATCGTTCATCGCCTTCTGGTTTTCCTCGATCGTCTTATCCGGATCGTAGGAGATGATGGCGGATATTCCCTGTGGAACCGTCTTGGTCGGAATCACGATGATATTTTTCTCCTGTACCAGCTCCCGTGCCTGATTCGCGGCCATAATGATGTTGGAATTGTCCGGAAAGAGGAAAATATTTTCCGCGTTGACCATATCCACGGCGTTAAGTACATCCTCTGTACTGGGATTCATGGTCTGCCCGCCGGAAATCACATAATCCACATCCAGTCCCTGCAGGATTTCGCGGAAACCGTCACCTGCCGCGACGGCTATAAATCCCGCTTTTTTCGGAGGAGCCGGTTTTTTTGCCTCCGCTTCTTTTTCCAGTTCCAGCTTCTTTGTATCCTTGATCAGCTTTTCCCGGTGCTCCACCCGCATATTATCAATCTTCATGTTGGTCAGATAGCCATAAGTCAGAGCCTTGCTGATGGCCATTCCCGGATCATTGGTATGAACATGTACTTTTACCAGCTCCGGATCCGGTACCAGAACAATCGAGTCACCGATTTCCGTAAGGAATCGGCGGAGCTCCTCCACCTGGCTGCCGGAAAGCGCATGTTCCAGGTTGATGATAAATTCTGTGCAGTAACCGAATTTAATATCTTCGTCATTAACTGTCTCGACATTCTGTTTTGTGGTCTCTGGTTTTGCGAAGTTAAGGTCGATCTCCTTACCCATCAGCGCGTCATACGCGCCCTCCAGTACCACCATAAGCCCCTGGCCTCCGGAGTCCACAACGCCGGCTTCCTTCAGAACGGGAAGCATTTCCGGCGTTTTCGCCAGCGTCTGGTTTCCATAGTCAATAATAGATTTCAGATAGGCGGGAAGATCCATCTGCCCGTCCGCAAGCTTCCGGGCTATTTTTGACATTTCCCTGGCCACCGTAAGGATGGTTCCCTCCTTCGGCTTGATGACGGCCTTGTAGGCGGTCTCCACTGCCTTTTCGCAGGCATCTGCGATCAGCGGAATATCTATGATCTCGCTTCCCCTGACGGTTTTGGTAAATCCGCGGAGCAGCTGAGAGAGAATAACACCGGAATTTCCCCTGGCGCCGCGCAGGCTCCCGTTGGAAATTGCTTTGCAGAGTTCCTTCATGGTCAGCTTGTCCAGGGACTGTACCTCTCTGGCGGCAGAAGTGATTGTCATGGTCATATTTGTGCCGGTATCACCATCGGGAACAGGAAAGACGTTTAATTCATTAATCCATTCCTTCTTTACATCCAGGTTCTGTGCGCCGGCCAGAAACATTTTAGCCAGAAGTGCGGCGTCCATTGTTTTCTCAGACACAGCAATATCCTCCTTCATCAGTCAATGACACGCACGCCTTCTACAAGAATGCGTACATGCTCTACCTTCATGCCTGTAAACTCCTCCAGGCGGTACTTCACACTTTCGATCAGATTATCCGCCACTGTGGATATGCTGACCCCGTAGGCAACGATGACATGAAAGTCCAGAGAAATCCTGTTATCCTCGATGCTTACATTGATGCCATGTTTCAGGCTGTCTTTTTTCAGCAGACGGACAAGCCCGTCCTTCATATTTACGGCGGCCATGCCTACAATCCCGAAGCATTCCACCGCAACGCTTCCCGCATAGGTGGCAATCACGTCGGGATTGATGATTACCTCACCCAGGCTGGTTTCAATTTTTCCTTTCATAGTGAGCCTCCTCTCCACGGTATACACCGGATGCAGGTTTTTCAATACCTAAGTATAACCGAAATCCGGGTTTTTGGGAACCATCATTTCAGGAAGGCAGACAGAGCTTCCCCGGAACCATCCTTTCCGACAGGATGGCAGGATTTTTTCTAAGCCGTTATCCCAGAAAAGCTCTCATCGCTTCTCTCTGAGTGTTATAGTCCTCTATACCCAGGTCATAGAGCTTCCTGTTTTCCTTCTCGTCCATCGCAAAAGTGCTCATCTCCAGTGGCTTGCTGGGAGCAAAAATAAATGCCCTGCCCTCTTTCTCCAGATCATAGACATGCTTCATATGCTTCATATAAGTGATGTGACGGTTGTTCAGCATGTGGACAATGGCCGGGTATTTGCGGCAGGCCACCGTGTAAAACAGCTTCATCTTTTCCGGTTTTTTGACAAAATTTCTGGGCTTGGAGAGAATGACGACCACACGGCTGCAGCCCTGCGAAAACGCCCTGTCCACTGGAATGGGATCGGACATGCCTCCGTCATAATAGGGAATCCCATCAATGATTCTTGGCCTGCAGGCGGCCGGAAGCGCGCAGGATGCCTTGACAAACTCGTAATCATCCTGCTTCATCTGTTTTCCGTCAAAATACCGGGGCAGACCCGTATAGGCGCTGGTGGCAACCAGCTCATATTCTGTGGGATTCGCCATAATCGCGGGAAAATCCAGTGGATCCGTCCCGTAGGAATTGGTACAGTCGGAATAGATATAATCCAGGCCGAAAAGATCTCCTGTTTTACGGAAGCTCCGCAGGCCGAAGTAACCGGGTTCATGGATGTGCTCGGTATAAAAGCGAAGATTTCTTCCCCTCTGACCGGCCAGATAGGAAGCTACATTGGCAGAACCGGCAGAAACCCCTATGGCATAATGAAAGGTAATACTGTCATCCAGAAACTTATCCAGCACCCCGGCGCTGTAAGCGCATTTCATGCCGCCGCCTTCCACGACCAATCCTGTTTTCTCCATGTGATTCCTCCCGTCAGTTGTCCGTGTTTGTTTTTATCTCTCAAAAAACAGGAAACCGCAGCTGTCTGCGGGGAAAATTTTTCTTCCGGAACTTCCGGATTCATCTTTCCCCCATCAACCGAAGCTGCAGCTCCCTGAGACCGATTCACGCAAGGTACTCCGCCACAGAAGATCTTACGCAAGATATCTTACTTTACAACAATATTCAAAATCCGGCCCGGAACATAGATTTCCTTTACAATCGTCTTTCCTTCCAGGTATCTGGCTACATTTGGCTCTGCTTTTCCCCTGGAAAGAGCCTCCTCTCTCGGACAGTCTACCGCAAGCCGTATTGACGCGCGGACTTTTCCGTTCACCTGAACACCGATCTCTTTTTCCACGTCGCGGGTCTTGTCCTCATCATAGGAGGGCCATTCGGAAACCGTCAGGAAGGTTTTCCCGTCCGGATTCATGCCGATGTACTGCCACATCTCCTCTGTGATATGAGGAGCAAACGGGGAAAGCAGCTTGATATAGGTGATCAGATCCGCCCTGGTTATGCTTCCGGCCTTTGTAAATTCGTTCAGCAGTGTCATCAGCGCGGCTATGGCCGTGTTGAACTTCATGTTCTCGATATCATCCGATACCTTTTTGATGGTCTTGTGCAGGTCTGCCTCAATCTGCGGATCCTCTTTCTGGGCAGTCATAATGTCCGTCAATCCGGCAACGCGGTCAAGGAAACGGCGGCAGCCCTTTACCGACTCATCACTCCAGGGAGCTGCACTGGCGTAATCACCCATGAACATGACATAGGTCCGCAGCGTATCGGCTCCGTACTCATTGACAATATCAACCGGGTCAATCACATTTCCCTTGGATTTGGACATCTTCTCGCCGTCCGCGCCGAGGATCATCCCCTGATAGGTCCGCTTTGCGTAAGGCTCCGGTGTGTTTACCTCACCGATATCATAGAGGAAGTGATGCCAGAAGCGGGAGTACAGCAGGTGGCGGGTCACATGCTCCATTCCTCCGTTGTAGTGATCTACCGGCATCCAGTATTCCAGCTTCTTTCTGTCGGCAAATACCTTGTCGTTGTGCGGATCGCAGAACCGCAGGAAATACCAGGAGGAACCGGCCCACTGGGGCATAGTGTCCGTCTCCCTCTTAGCCGGTCCCCCGCATTTGGGACAGGTGCAGTTTACAAATTCCGGAATTTTAGCCAGCGGAGACTGTCCGTCTGTACCCGGCTCGAAATTCTTTACCGGCGGAAGCTCCAGCGGAAGCTCGTTTTCCGGGACCAGCACCGTGCCGCACTTGGGACAGTGAATCAGCGGAATCGGCTCTCCCCAATATCTCTGGCGGTTAAATGCCCAGTCTTTCATCTTATACTGGACTCCCTTGTGTCCAATGCCTTTCTCCGCCAGGTATTGCAGCATTTTTTCAATAGAATCCTTTTTATTTGTCAATCCGTTCAGGAAACCGGAATTGATCATCTCGCCGTCTCCGGAATAGGCTTCTTTCTTAATGTTCCCGCCTTTGATGACCTGAACAATATCCATGCCGAATTTTCTCGCGAACTCATAATCTCGCTGATCGTGAGCCGGCACAGCCATAATTGCTCCTGTTCCGTAGCCCATCATGACATAATCTGCGATAAACAGCGGAATTTTCTTTCCGGTAATCGGGTTTACCGCTGCCAGTCCCTCAATCTTTACTCCGGTTTTGTCCTTTGCAAGCTGCGTCCGCTCAAACTCTGTCTTTTTCGCGCACCCCAGACGGTAGGCTTCCACATCACCCCAGTTTTTGATGCGGTCCTTGTACTTATCCAGTACCGGGTGTTCCGGGGCAACAACCATAAAGGTGACACCATAAAGCGTGTCACAGCGGGTGGTGTAGATCTCCAGTTTTTCGTCAGTCTCGTCCAGCGGGAAGTCTACAAACGCGCCTGTGGATTTCCCGATCCAGGAGATTTCCTGCTGCTTGATGCTTTCCGGATAATCCACATGGTTCAACCCCTCCAGCAGCTTATCCGCATACTGGGTGATCCGGAGGAACCACACATCCTTGGACAGCTGAACCACATCGCTGTGGCAGATGTCGCACTGGCCTCCCTGGGAATCTTCATTGGAAAGAACAACCTTGCAGTGCGGGCAGTAATTAACCAGTGTTTTAGACCGGAATACCAGACCATGCTCGAACAGTTTTTCAAAAATCCACTGTGTCCAGTGATAGTAATCCTTTCGGGATGTCGCAAACTCTCTGTCCCAGTCGAAGGACTGTGATGTCGTGCGGATGCGTATTGGTCTTGATGGCATAATTTTCCGCCGGCAGTCCGAAGGAGTCAAAACCAATCGGAAACAGCACGTTATATCCCTGCATTCTCCTCTTTCTGGAGAGGATTTCAATGCTGGAATACGCCTTGATATGTCCGACATGCATTCCCGCACCTGACGGGTAAGGAAATTCCACCAATCCGTACCACTTCGGCTTTGGGGAAAAATCCACTGCCTGAAAGACCTTGTTTTCTTCCCATGCCTTCTGCCATTTTGGTTCGATCCGCTTAAAATTGTATTTCATTCTGCAGCCCTTCTTCCGGTAAAAACTTTCCGCCATATCAGGCGTCAAATCTGTTTGCAGCTGAATCCGCAGCTGTGTTCACAGACAGGTTCACAACTGATTTACAGCTTTATTCGCTGCTGAGTCGGCAAACTGTATTCTTAGCAAGGTTCAAAACTGTTTTTCAGCCTGATTTGCTGCTGCGTTCTCAGACAGCCTTCTTTTTATATCTTGCATCTATAAAACATATTTGCATTTATACAGCGTATTAATTGCAACAATACAGCCGAATAATCCTGCTTATTATGACGCAAACGCGGCTTCCGTGTCAACCCTTGCCCGAAGTGTGCCGCGAAGTCAGAAACGTGTGCTGAGAAGTGTTCTCCAGACAAATAGATTACAGAGGGTAATATTCTGCCAAAATCGGGACATTTTCATTTGCGGTACGCATTTTGGAAATTTAAAATTGTTCTTGACGATTGTAAGGGGAGATGATAGAATTACCAATGTTGCCGGAGCAATCCGGACAGATGCGGAAGTGTCGGAATTGGTAGACGAGCAAGACTAAGGATCTTGTGGTAGCAATACCGTGAGGGTTCGATTCCCTTCTTCCGCATATTTTTTATCCCGCTGTCTAAAACCAGACAGCGGGCTTTTTAGTGTATAAGTCAGTCGTAATGTCCCTGACCATGGGGAGTTTACTCACCAACGGTCAGGGACATTAACGACGACAACAGATCTTCGTATCAGGTTCGTATCAGGTTAGGCCAACAGGTAATATGATCCAATCTGTGTTCAGATGAGCTTCATCACGTCGTTGATGGTTACGTAGACCATGAACACCATCAGTACCATCAGCCCTGCAAAATTTATCCTGCCTTCCAGCTCCCGGTTGGAGGGTTTTCGTCGGACTGCCTCGATCAGCAGCATCAGCGTCCTTCCCCCGTCAAGTGCCGGCAGTGGAAGAAGGTTCATAATCCCGACATTAACCGTAATCAGGCAGAGGACGTTCAAGACAGTCATAAAGGTAATCAGAAAACCTTCCGGCTGTGCCTCCTCATAGGCGTCCCCGACCGTCTTGACAATCCCGACCGGTCCGGACATGTCGGAGATCGTAAAGGTACCGTTGAAAAGGCTGGCTAACGATTTGAATGTCGTGTGAAGCCAGTATTCCATGTCCCCGAAGGTATACGGAATGGTCTGCAGGAAAGAAAGCTTTTCCCTGGCCATGTTGAAGCTGAAGCCCAGATCCCCGTTTGTAACCTCCTTTGGCTGCAGTCCGTCCAGCTCTATAGTACGGTTTCCTCTCCGCAGAGTAATGTCCACCTCGTTCTGACTGAGAGGATTCTCCGTCAGATATTCCTGAAGCTCCTCCATGGAAGAAATTTCCGTTCCGTTTATTTCTGTCAGATAATCACCTGTCTCCGCGCCAGCTCTCCGGAGGACACCGTCTTTATCCAGCCTTGTAATCTGGACGCCATCGGAGGTCTCGCTGTAGGAAAAGCCCAGCATATATTTCTTATAGGTATCCGGGCTGTAGACCGCTTTATAGCTTTTACCGTCTCTGGAATAAGAAATGGCAACGGTATCTGTCGGAACCCCATCCATGACCAGATCAATATACATCTCTCTTCCGTTTGCGATTCCATTTCCCTGATATCGGGTAATCAGATCCCCTTCCCTGAGTCCTGCCGCTTCCGCTGCGGATCCGGCTTCTACCTGTGTAATTCTGGCTGGATCGGCGCCGATACTGGAAATAACTATCAGCGAAGCGGCAAAGCCAAGAATCAGGTTAAAAACCGGTCCTGCCAGAACCACGCTGATCCTTCTCCAGACAGCTGCCTTATTAAAGCTGCCCTCCTGCTCTTTACCCTCGTCCTCCTCGTCCTCTCCGAGCATGGAGCACGAACCGCCGAAGGGAAGGAGCTTCCAGGCATACACAGTTCCGCTTTTTTTACTTTTATGTTTCAAGAGAGTGGGACCCATGCCCAGCGCAAACTCCAGTACCACAATATGGTTCAGCCTTGCAAAGAGAAAGTGTCCGAACTCATGAAACAGTATGACAACGCTGAAAATCAGCAGTCCGACAATAATCTTCAATCACTCCACCTGCCTTTAATCCAGTTTCTGGTATCCTTCTCTGTTTCCAGAATCTGCTGCAGATCCGGATCGACTATTTTCTGGTGCCGATCCATCGCCTGCGCAATAATGTCATAAATATCCAGAAATCCAATCTTCTTCCGCAGAAACAGCGCAACGGCCTCTTCATTCGCCGAGTTAAATACCGTGCGCATAGAACCGCCTGTCTTTGCCGCCCGAAGCGCAAGCGGAATGCCGGAAAATGTCTCTGTATCCGGTTCCTCGAAAGTAATCTGCCGGAGCGTATGAAAATCGACCCTCGGTATAACGGTCTGTCTCCGGTCCGGATAACCAAGCGCGTACTCGATGGGAAGGCGCATATCCGGCTCGCTGATCTGGGCCAGAACCGCTCCATCGCAGAACTCCACCATGGAATGTACCAGACTCTGAGGCTGTACCACGACGCCGATTTTTTCCATCGGCATACGGAACAGAAAACCTGCCTCGATCATCTCCAGACCTTTGTTTACCAATGTCGCGGAGTCGATCGTGATTTTCGCTCCCATGCTCCAGTTCGGGTGCTTCAGTGCATCCTCCGGGCGCATATTTTTCAGTTCTTCCCTCTTTTTGCCGCGGAACGGCCCGCCGGAAGCAGTGATCCAAAGCTTGTAGACTTCTCCGTGCTTCCCGCCCTGCAGGCACTGGAACAGCGCGCAGTGCTCGCTGTCAACCGGGAGAATCTGCACATGGTTTTTCGCTGCCAGCGGCATAATCAGATGCCCGGCCGTGACCAGCGTCTCCTTATTGGCCAGCGCAATGTCCTTTCCTGCCTCTATGGCTGCCATAGTCGGACGGATTCCGATCATCCCGACAATCGCGGTGACCAGAACATCCGATTCCGGCATCTGCGCCAGTTCGACCAGTCCGTCCATGCCGGATGCCACACGGGTATCCGTATCTGCAATCCGCACCCGCAGATCCGCCGCCGCCTCTTCGCATCCGGCAACCGCCAGAAGCGGATGGAATTCCCTCACCTGCTTTTCCAGAAGCTCCACATTCCGGTTCGCCGAAAGCCCGGCTACCTGAATATCACCGTTTTTTCTTACCACATCCAGGGTCTGTGTCCCGATTGATCCGGTAGACCCCATAACCGCTATTGTTTTCATAAGCACATTCTCCGCAGATGCTTTTATAAAATCGTAACCCCCAGAAGATAAATGACCGGCGCCGTAAAGATCACGCTGTCAAACCGATCCATGACTCCCCCATGGCCGGGTATCAGATTTCCGTAATCCTTGATCCCCGCGTTTCGCTTGATGGCGGAAGCGGCCAGATCTCCGATCATGGAAACCAGAGCTCCAAAAAGGCAGATAGCCACATACTCCAGACGTGGTCCGCGGGTAATAGACGCGTAGATAAGCCCCAAAAGCATTGCTCCGGCAATTCCGCCGACTGCGCCCTCAACGGTTTTTTTTGGACTCAGCACAGGCGCCATTTTATGTTTCCCGAACACTCTTCCCGCACAGTAGGCGCAGGTATCGCATCCCCAGGAAGCGAGGAACGTAAGCCAGACCAGATACCTGCCCGTATCCAGCATACGCGTCTGATAGACAAAGGAGAGCATCACACCGCAGTACAGAATACCGAAAAAAGCCCCCATCACCTGAGGATAACGGTATCGGGGATAGGTAAATACATAGACAAACATGAGCAGAACCAGTCCCAGAATCAGCGCCAGAATCTGAAGCCTTCCATAAAACAGATGGAGGCTGCCATAATAGAATACAACACCGGCCATTGCCGCCGCTTCCAGCGGGCCGGTTCTGGTATTTTTTTCCACTACTCCGATCGCTTTATCCAGCTCCCGCAGACCGATCAGCGACAAAATCAGTGTTGTGAAAAACAAAATCCAGCTTCCGTTGATAATTGTCAGAAGAGCAATCAAAAGAAGAACGCCTCCGCTGATTGTTCTGGTGATAAACGAATTATGGATGTTTCTGGTCAGGAACTGCACAATCAGAGCAACAGCCAGCGCCAAAAGCGCGATCATATCCCACGTCTGCATGTTTCGTACTCCTTACCTTGTCGGTTATTGCTTTACCCCGCCGAACCTGCGGTCCCTCCGGTTATACTTGTCAATGGCCTTTTCCAGTTCTTCTTCATTAAATGCCGGCCACGGGACATCTGTAAAATAAAATTCTGTGTATGCCAGCTGCCAGAGCAGAAAGTTAGAGATCCGCTCTTCCCCGCTGGTGCGGATCAAAAGATCCGGATCCGGGATTCCGGCTGTGTCCAGATAAGAGGCAAAACAGTCTTCTGTCATATCTGTCTCAGTGATTTTCCCCTCTCTGGCATCGGCGATGATTTTTTCAGCTGCCCGGCGGATCTCATCTCTGCCTCCGTAATTCAGCGCAATCTGGAAGAACATCTTATCATAGCCGGCGGACATATCCTCCAGCTCCCGGATCATATCCTGAATATCCGGCGCAAGGCCGGTCGGATCCCCGATGATTTTTACCCGCATCTGCCGTTTGACAGCATTTTTTTCGCACCGCTTGAGATATCTGCGGAACAGATTCATCAGGACTCCGACTTCATCGGCCGAACGTTTCCAGTTCTCTGTGGAAAAGGCGTAGACCGTCAGGTATTTCACTCCTCTGTCGCAGATAACGTTGCACATCTTTTCCAGATTGTCACATCCCACCACATGTCCGTAGCTTCTGGGCATTCCCCGTTTTTTCGCCCACCGTCCGTTGCCGTCAAGAATAATGGCAATGTGATTCGGTATTTTTTTCTCTTCTTCCATATAAATCCCCAATTTACGTTTTTACGCAGTACACATGTTCAGAAAGAGGCAATGGCCTTTTCCCTGCCATTCCTTTCTGTCTTCGCAGCCTGTAAAGCCTTTCGGAAATCTAAAAAAAGCAAAAGAGTACAGAACCAGGCCCGAAGGTCCGGCACTGTACTCCCTCCCATTTGTTCTGTTTATCAGACAGTCATCAGTTCCTTTGTCTTGGTCTCGATCCTTGCGTCTATTTCCCTGATATATTTATCCGTGAGCTTCTGAATCTCCTCCTGGAGTTCCTTTACCGTGTCCTCGGACACGGATTCGTCAGTTTTTTCCAGTTTTTTGAAAGATTCATTCGCATCTCTGCGGATATTCCGGACAGCCACCTTGGCAGCCTCTCCTTTTTTCCGGACATCTTTTACCAGCTCTTTTCTGCGCTCCTCGGTAAGCTCCGGAAAAACAAGACGGATTACCCTTCCGTCGGTATTGGGATTGATTCCGAGATCGGATGTCTGGATCGCCTTTGTAATTTCCTTGATCAGTGATGTCTCCCATGGCTGGATCTGAATCATTCTGGCTTCCGGAACAGTAATATTTGCCACCTGCTGAAGCGGTGTGGGTGCCCCGTAATAATCTACGGTAATGCGGTCAAGTACATGGGGATTTGCCCGTCCGGCCCTTATGGCCGCCAGATCGCTATCCATACTGGCAATAGTCTTTGTCATTTTGGAATCGTAGATTTTAATTTTTTCGTCCATAATAAAACCCTCTCATATTTTTTTGCCTGTGTACCGAACCCTACGCATCAGGTTGCATCCGCTGTAACGACCGTTCCGGTTGTCTCTCCGTGCGCTGCGTGAATAATACTGTCCTTTTCCTGCAGAGCAAACACAACCATGGGCATTTTGTTCTCCATTGCAAGAATCGAAGCAGTCATGTCCACTACCTGCAGTTTTCTGTCAATGACCTCCTGGATGGAAAGCCGGTCAAACTTCCTGGCATCCGGGTTGTCCTTGGGATCCTTGTCGTACACCCCGTCCACCGCCTTTGCCAGCAGAATTTCGTCCGCGTCAATCTCCACAGCCCGCAGTACGGTTGCCGTGTCCGTGGAAAAATACGGATGCCCGGTTCCGCCCGCGAAGAACACAACCATGTTTCTGGAAAAATACTTGTTGCTGCGATCCTTGGAATACAGCTTGGTGATGTCGCCGCACTCGAAGGGTGTAAGAACCGATGTCATCATCCCCTGAGAACGAAAAATCTCAGAAACATAGATACAGTTCATTACGGTCGCAAGCATCCCGATCTGATCCGCCTTTGTCCTGTCGATATTTTTGCTGGATCTTCCTCTCCAGAAATTACCTCCGCCGATTACAATTCCTACCTGTGCTCCTTCATCAACCAGCTGCCTGACCTGTTTTGCGACACCAGTGACTACCTCTTCATCAAACCCGGTTTTTTTCTCTCCTGCCAGTGCCTCACCGCTAAGCTTCAGTAAAACTCTCTTCATCTGTTCTGCTTCCTCCAATCGTCAGAAGAATTTTCCTGCGAAAATTATAGCACAAAACCTGCGTAAAACCCAGACAGTGTTCCGACAGCCCGCCTGTTTCTTTATGGCATATCAAGAATCCCTATCCTGCAGGCCGCAGTCTGTAATCAGATCGCGCCGAGGCCTGCAGCTGCCCGTTTTTCAAAGCTGATCCAGGTGCTCCCGGACATATGTATTTTACAGCTGTGAAACAACGAATATGTCGTATATTGCGCGTATCGCGGTCTCAAAATCACGGTTTTCCACACCGATGATGATATTCAGCTCGGAGGAGCCCTGGTCAATCATTTTAACATTGACATGGGCGTGTGCCAGAGCAGCGAAAATCCTGCCGGCAGTTCCTCGTGTGCGGCGCATGCCGCGTCCCACGACGGCAATCAGCGCCAGATCGGATTCCAGCTCGATCATGTCCGGGTGCACCATGCGGTGCAGGCCGGCAATAATCTGCTGCTCGTGCGGTTCAAAATCATGCTGATTGACATACACGGAAAAAGTATCAATGCCGGACGGCGTATGCTCGAAGGTCATGCCGCAATCCTCGAACACCTGCAGAACTTTCCTGCCAAAACCCACTTCGGAGTTCATCATAGCTTTTTCAATGGTGATCGAAGCAAAACCTTTTTTTCCGCCGATGCCGGTGATGGTATATTTGGGCTTGTTGCAGGTGCTCTCCACAACCATCGTGCCCGGATCCTCCGGACGATTGGTATTTCTTACGTTTATCGGAATCCCCTCGTTCCGCAGCGGGAATACCGCATCCTCATGAAGAACGGTAGCTCCCATGTAGGAGAGCTCACGCATTTCCCGATAGGTAATGGTCGAGATGGTGACAGGATCATCCACAATTCTGGGATCTGTCATCAGGAAACCGGAAACATCGGTCCAGTTCTCATACATGTCGGCATGAATGGCTCTGGCCACAAGCGATCCCGTGATATCCGAACCGCCTCTGGAAAATGTATGGATGCTTCCGTCCGGTTTTGCCCCGTAGAATCCGGGAACGACCGCACAATCTGTTCCGGAAAGACGTTCCGACAGAAGGCTGTCTGTTTTCTTCGCGTTAAAAGTCCCGTCCTGGTCAAAAGCAATGACGTCCGCCGCATCCACAAATTCGTAATTCAGAAAAGCGGCCATCACCAGCCCGTTCAGATACTCTCCACGGGAAGCCGCGTAATCCTCTCCGATCAGCGCGTGAAAATTCTTATCGATGACCCGGAATTCCTCGTCCAGGGAAAGTTTGAGATCCAGACCCCGGATAATGGCGTCATACCGATCCTTGATATTGGCAAGCGTCCCGCTGAAATCCTGTCCGTTCTGTGCCTGGTGATAGCAGTCGTACAGCATATCTGTAACCTTTGTATCGCTGGCAAACCTGCGTCCCGGAGCGGAGGGAACCACAAACCTGCGTCCCTCATCCGCGCGGATAATCTTTCCTACCTTCTCAAACTGTTCTGCGCTGGCAAGTGAACTGCCTCCGAATTTAACAACCTTTTTCATCTGTTATCTATTCTCCTGCCTATTGTTGCTTCCGGAACATTTCCGCCGGTTCCGGAAAGTCCTCTCCCTCGTGATAAACCTCTGGAACCTGCCTTCCCTCCAGATACTCAAAGCGGATATAGCGGATGGTCCGCTCCTCTCCCTTTTCCGAAAGCATTCCCAGAAGGTAAAGCAAGTCATTTTTTACCTGAGGATGAACAAACCAGAGATGGTCTCCTCTTCTGGTAAAATACAGATACGGCTCACGGTCCGAATAGGCGTCGCCCAGGTAAACCCTGGAAGCGCTGATCCGGTCCGCCACCATCTCCGCGATATAGCGGCGCGGAATCGGCACACCTTTGATGATTGTATCACAGTTGATTCCGTAGTCAATCCAGTATTCAAAATGGTGTTTGTTCCGTCCCTTGTGGTGAAGCCAGGCAAGAGAAACGCCCGTAGCCTCACGCTCCGCGTTATTCGGACTTCGGTTGCCCTGCCAGTATCTGGCTCCCTCCAGAAATTCCGTAGGGGAATATTTGGACAGGTCATGCATCAGGCCCTGCCGGTACAGTCCCATCCGGAAGCAGTACCCGGCGACCAGTATTTTGTGTGCTGTTATTGTGTGAAAATGTTCGCGTGCGTAGCTCATCGGTTATTTCTGCTCTTTCTGCAAGGCAAGCTCTCCTGTCCTGGCAACCTCCTGAATCCCCATCGGGCGCAGGTTCAGAAGCAGGCTCTGCACCATCTCCGGTTCCCCGAAATACTCGATGACAAGGCTCTGCGTCCCCATGTAAACAATTTTGGCGCCTATGACGGAACAGATTTCCATGATGTCCAGCCGGTTGGACCTGGTGTAATTCACCTTGATGATCACACCTTCCCGCTCAATGCTGTGCAATGCGTTCAGGTGGCGGACCTTAATCACATCGATCTGCTTATTCAGCTGTTTTTCAATCTGCTCCATGGTACGGTCGTCTCCTTCCGAGACAATCGTAATACTGGAAACCGTAGGATCATCCGTCTCTCCTACCGTAAGCTGTTCAATATTAAAGCCCCGGCGTGCAAACAGACCTGCAATTTTGGAAAGAACACCAGAGCGGTTTTCTACCGTAACTGAAAAAATTCCTCTCATCTGTCTCACCCCTTTACCTGATCCAGCTCATAGACTCTGCAGACCATCAGCGCCGCGCCCTTTTCCGCAAGAAACTCATCCACCGTTTTTTCGATGTCCTCATTTTTCTCCAGATAATAGTAAGGCATTCCATAGGCCTCGGCGATTTTTTCGAAGTCCGGGCTTCCCTCCAGAGAAACCGCCATATAGCGGTCATGATAGGTTTTATGCTGGTACTCTCTGACAAGCCCCAGATAATTATTCTGAATGATAACAATCTTGATCGGGACATGATGCTGGCGCATGGTTCCGAGTTCCATCATGCTCATCTGGAATCCGCCGTCCCCGCAGACAGCCACTACCTGCCGGTTCTCATCGGAAAGCTTTGCGCCGATTGCCGCCGGAATGGAGTAGCCCATGGTTCCCTGCCCGCCCGTGGTCAGGAAACGTCCTCTTTTCGTGATATAATTGTCCGCAGACCACATCTGGTTCTGCCCCACGTCCGCGACATAGACCGCGTTGTCATCCATTTTGTCACTGAGAATCTGTACAAAACGGCAGGGATTTACATACTCGTCATGGAAAACCCGTGGATCTACGCATGATTTTTTGATTTCCTGCAGCTCTTCGATCCACTCCTTGTGGTTTCCCTCCGCCGATTTTTCCAGCATCTCACCGAAAATATACTTTGCATCGCCTACCAGGGGGATGGTAAATCCCATGTTCTTTCCAATCTCAGCCGTATCAATATCAATGTGTATGATGGTGGTATTTTTCTCCACGTTGTTCGGCGTTGTGATGGCGCGGTCGGCCACCCTTGCGCCCACGATCACCATCACATCACTTTTCAGCACCGCGCGGTTTGCATACGGCTTTCCGTTAGAACCGAGCATGCCGAAGTAAAGCGGATGATTTTTCGGCATCACACCGATTCCCATCATCGTGGAGACGACAGGAATGTTTGTCTTTTCCGCAAACTGGCGAACCTCGGAAATCGCGTCTCCGAGAATGACGCCTCCGCCGACGCAGATCAGCGGATGTTTCGCCTTGTCCAGCAGCTTCAGAATCTTTGTAATCTGAACCGAATTTCCCTTGGTGTATGGCTTGTAACCGCGCAGGTTTATCTCTCCCGGCTCGTACTCCTTAAAGCTGCTTTTCTGAATATCGACCGGAACATCAATCAGAACCGGACCCTTTCTTCCCGAATTGGCGATATAGAATGCCTCTTTGATAATTCTGGGAATATCCGCGGCATTCTTGACAAGATAGCTGTACTTCACAAATGCCTCCGCGGTTCCTGTGGTATCTACCTCCTGAAAGACATCGTGTCCGAGCAGCTGCGAGGACACCTGGCCGGTTATGGCGATCAGAGGCACGCTGTCCGCGTAAGCCGTGGCCAGCGCTGTCATAAGATTAGTCGCGCCGGGACCGGATGTTGTAATGCAGACACCCGGCTTACCTGTCATTCTTGCGTAACCGCTGGCCGCATGACCCGCGCTCTGTTCTGTTCTGACCAGTATGTGACGGATTTCTGTCTGCTGCGCCAGACAGTCATAAAAAGGAGCAATAGCTACGCCGGGATATCCGAAACACACGGAAACGCCCTGATCCCGTAAACCGTTTACCAATGCCTGTGCACCTGTTATCATGTAGAAACCTCCTGCCAGCAATTTTTCGCTTTGAAAAGGATCATATCACAATGAAGAAAACAATCCAATGTTTTCTTTATTTCCCGACCAGGATGATCACCGTGCGCGGCGGCACCTCGAAGACCTTGCCTTCTCCCTCTGTTTTCTCCAGCACAATCCCGTCTCCCTCGTAGAATCCCTCCTCCGAGGAAGTATCTGCCTTGATATACCACTGTTTTCCATCCAAAAGATCCGGTACGGCAAAGAACTGCGGCCGCCAGTACATATTGTAGGCGATATAGATCATATCATCCGGAACACCGGGGGATTTTTCCGCGTAGCCGCCGCTGTACATGACGGCGATGCCGGCCTTTGTCTGCCCGGATTCGTACATCCAGGCCGTATGGCTGTGGTAGGAAATATCCGGATATCCGGTCTTTTTATAATCTGCCATGCGCAGGGGCTGTCTCTGTCGAAGTACCGGATGCTCCTTCCGGAAGCCGATGCATTTTTTCACAAAGGCAAGCATTTCCTCTGTGTCACGGCTCTTTTTCCAGGAGACCCATCCCGTAGTGTTATCCTGACACCATGCGTTGTTATTGCCTCCCTGACTGTTCAGGACTTCATCGCCGGAATAAATCACAGGCGAACCCTGTCCCGTCATGACCAGAAGAAACGCGTTTCGGAGCTGCTGCCTGCGCAGAATTCGCACCGCCTTTTTTCTGCTTGGTCCTTCCTCTCCGCAGTTCCAGGAGTAATTGCAATCAAACCCGTCCCGGTTGTTCTGCCCGTTTTCCTCATTGTGCTTTTCTCCGTAGGAAACCATATCCGCCATGGTAAATCCATCCTGATCCGCCATGAAATTCAGGTACCCGCACCCGCTGTCATTTCTGCGCAGAAGACCGGCGATCTCCTCCGGCGAACAGTCCG
Source organism: uncultured Lachnospiraceae bacterium (assembly GCA_902756775.1). Classification (GTDB taxonomy): domain Bacteria; phylum Bacillota; class Clostridia; order Lachnospirales; family Lachnospiraceae; genus Bilifractor. Next base: position 17,479 of record CACVSR010000010.1, read on the forward strand.
GATCTCCTTTCAGAAAACGCCTCATGGCCTGCTCAAAACTCAGGTTATAAATACCCAGATTCCGGAACTGCGGCTTTTTAGAGCGAAGCTCCCGGACCGAAGCCGGGAAATCCGTATATAGAATCCTGCTCTTTTTCAGAAGGGGATCCGTCCTGACCGTGGAGATCCAGTCTCCCTGTCCGACCAGATGAAAGCCGTCGATCCGGTAAGTAAGAAGCCAGTGGCGGAGCACATCCGTAACCTGCCGGCCGCCGGCTTCCGGAGAAAAATAAAACTCCGGTAACAGCTGGATCCCGGCCAGATGCAGGGCATCTGTCAGATCCGCAAACTCCTTTTGCGGATTTCCCGTAGCGCTGTAGGACAGTTTTGGCGCATAATAAAGACCCTCGGCATATCCCCAGTAATTTTTCTTTTGGTCCCCTCCTGACGGTTGCATGACTTTTACCGAATCATCCAGCAGATAAAACGATTCTGTCTGCGATGGTTCTTCGGTAAACTCATACAGGGGCATCAGAATCAGGGAATTAATTCCCAGATTTTTCAGATAGGGAATGAATTCCTGCAGCCCCAGGAAGGTGCCTGGGTGCCTGACTCCCGCGGGCTTTTCCATGGTCAGGCCTCTTACATTTGCCTTATAGAAAATACAGTCCTCATAGGGGATCACCGGCAGGCATGTTTTCACCCCGTAATTTTTCTGCCAGACGCACCGGATTTCCTCCCTGTCCACCCCCTCTCTTGTCCCTTCTCCCTTCCGGGAAGAAGACCCGGCATGGCGGAAATGAGTTTTCCGGATTCCGGACGCACAGGGATCACTGACTACATGGCCGTTTACCCGGTAATTGTACTCCAGCCTCTCTTCCGCGGGGATTTCCACACAGACAGATGCAGCCAGCCCGATTCTTTTTTCCTCCGGCAGAGGGATTTCCTGACAGGGGAATTCCTCGCCTTCGCGGTAAAGCAGGAGTTCTGCCTCCGCTCCCTCCGGAAGCACCACGGTAAAGCCGACCCGATTTCCCTCCGACCATGCTCCGGGATGCTCCGGCCTGCCCATGGTCACTGCGTAATCTGTCCTGTTCTGCATACACCCGTCTCCTTTTCCGCCGTCTGCACGCTGGCTTTTCTTCTCCGGAAAAATATCTGCTTCTTGATCCGAATTTATTAATATGTACACTTCTTACACTATGCGGATTCATTGCTGTGCGCTTCTTAAGCAGCTCCATTCCTGCGCTGTAGGAATTTACCCTTTCAAATCCAGCTCCACGGGGCAGTGGTCGGAGCCCGTCACATCCGTATGGATGCACGCCTCTATGATCCGGTCACGGATGCTGTCCGAGACAAGAAAATAATCAATCCGCCAGCCCGCATTTTTCTCTCTGGCATGAAAACGATAAGACCACCAGGAATATTCCACCCGATCCGGATAGAGACTGCGGTAGGTGTCTGTAAAACCGGACTCCAGCAGCTGCGTAAACCTGTCTCTCTCCTGATCGGAGAATCCGGCGTTTGTGCGATTGGTTTTCGGATTTTTCAAATCTATTTCTTCATGGGCGACATTCATGTCTCCGCAGACAACAACCGGTTTTTTCCCGGAAAGCCCGCCCAGATAAGCGCGGAAATCATCCTCCCATTTCATCCGGTAATCCAGTCGCTTCAAGCCATCCTGTGAATTCGGCGTGTAGACATTTACCAGATAAAAATCCTGATACTCCAGCGTAATCACCCGGCCCTCATGGTCATGTTCTTCTATACCCAGCCCCATGGAAACAGAAAGCGGCTCCTTACGGGCAAAAACCGCAGTTCCTGAGTAGCCCTTTTTTTCCGCGTAGTTCCAGAACTGATAATAGCCCTCTGTCTCCAGATCAATCTGACCGGCCTGAAGCTTACTCTCCTGAATGCAGAAGAAATCAGCGTCCGCCTTCGTAAAATAATCCATAAAGCCTTTTTTCAGGCAGGCTCTCAGTCCGTTTACATTCCAGGAAATCAATCTGATATCAGCCAAGCTTTCCTCCTTTTTTCCCCTCATACGCAGTGACAACCTGCAGCGTCCGAAGCGTCGTGTCCGCACAGCCGTGCAGATGCAGGCGGTGTTCCCTGCAGAACCGGACCGCCTCCGCCGCCTCTTTTGTAACTCTTTCCCCCGGATAAAGAATCGGGATTCCCGGCGGGTATGGGATCACGCTCTCCGCGCAGATCTGTCCTTCCGCCATCTCCAGATAGCACGCCTTACTCTGGCTCATCCATGCCTGGCGGGGCGTCATGACCTGCTCCGGAATCCGGAAGGAAAAGATCTGTCGCTTTTCCGCCGTCTGGTAGCTGTTTCCGGTAATATCCGGGGTCATGCTGACAATCTCGTCTGCCGCCTCTGCCAGCCTCCGGATATCCTCCTCTGTATTTCCCCAGGTGATCACAGCGACCACGTTGTTTTCGTCCGCCAGTTCTGTACTGACCTGCCCTTCTGCAAAAAGCCTGTCCTGCAGCTGATACCCCCGGATTTTCGGACTCTCCGCACGGAACACCACACGCAGCGGATCCAGGCTGATTTCCCCGCGGGAATGCGCGTTATCTTCCGTCAGCACAGAAATGCCCGGAATTTCCAGGAGGAGCTCTCTGGCTTTCCCGGCCAGATTTTCCGCCTGCGATACCAGCTGTTTTCCCGCCTCTGCCATTTGATGTCTTGCCCCGTCCAGGGATGCCATCAGAAGGTAGGAAGGACTGGTACTCATGACCAGTTTCAGGCTTTCTTCGACCCGGTTCCGGCTTACCAGGCTGCTTTTCCAGTGCAGCATGGAGCTCTGCGTAAAGCTGCACAGCGTTTTATGTGTGCTCTGTGCACAGAGATCCGCGCCCAGCGCTATCGCACCTCCGGGACAGCTCTCCGAAAAATACAGATGCGTGCCGTGCGCCTCGTCTACCAGCAGCGGAACACCGTGCGCATGGCAGATCTCTGCGATTCTCCTGATATCGCTGCAGATCCCGTAATACGTCGGGCTTACCAGAAACACCGCGCGGATTTCCGGGTCTTGTTCCAGCGCCTGTTCCACCATTTCCGGACGGACAGCCCCCGAAATGTCCCAGGATTCCAGATATTCCGGCTGCATCCACACGGGAATAGCCCCGCTGAGCACCAGCCCCATCAGAACAGATTTATGCGCGTTTCTGGGAACAAGTATTTTTTCCCCCTCCCGGACCGAGGCAAGGATCATCGCCTCGTTGCCGCAGGTCGTTCCGTTGACCAGAAACCAGCAGCAGTCGGATCCGAACAGATCCGCCGCCAGCGCCTCCGCCTGGTAAATAACGCCCTCCGGCTGATGCAGATCATCCAGGCCTTCCGCCTCTGTCAAATCCGCACAAAAAGCCTTGCGGCCCAGAAGTTTACGGGCTTTTTCATCTGCTCCCCTGTCAAACCGGTGACCGGGAATCCGGAAATAAGCCGGATCCTCCTCCTGAAATTTTTTTATTGCATCTAATAGTGGTGTTCTGGACTGATCCAGCATGATGGACTATTTTCTCCTGATTTCTCTGAATTTTCTGATTTTTCTCTATATTGAACAGGATTCTTCTTTATCCTACCCCACCAGACCCAATCTGGCAAGGTAAAGAAAACAGGAAACTCCCCGGAAGCCGTCCGTGTGGCGGAATGCTCCGGGGAGTTAATATATACCATTTCTGATTGTTCTGATTTCCCGATACCAATGCTATTGCAGATACAAGCCGTTTTCCCGATGCAGACGCGATACAGGTACACGCTTCCGATTGTCAGGGCTTAGCACTTGATTTCATGAACCCAGCCTTCCGGCCCGGAGATCCGTCCCATCTGGATTCCGGTCAGGGTATCGTACAGCTTCTGAAGGGTCGGACCCATCTTTTCCATGCCGCTGGGAATATCTATTTCCTTTCCATGATCAAAAATCTTTCCGACAGGAGAGATGACAGCGGCAGTCCCGCAGAGTCCCATTTCCTCAAAATCCGGAACCTCACTGTACATAACCGGTCTGTGCTCAACTTTCATGCCAAGCATATGTTCCGCAATGTAGCAGATCGAACGTCTGGTGATGGACGGAAGGATAGAATCCGATTTCGGGGTGACCAGCGTTTTTCCTCCATCCTTAATAAAGATGATATTGGCTCCCCCTGTCTCCTCTACCTTCGTTCTGGTAGCCGGATCCAGATACATATTCTCATTGAAGCCTTCTCTGTGCGCTTCCATAATCGGATGCAGGCTCATGGCATAATTCAGTCCTGCCTTTATTCCGCCTGTGCCATGCGGCGCCGCGCGGTCAAAATCAGGAATCCGGACCTCAACCGGCTTTGCCCCGCCCTTGAAGTATGGGCCGACCGGAGTTACAAGAATACGGAACATGTATTCATCCGCCGGCTTTACACCGATGACCGAATTATAGCCGAACATGAAGGGGCGGATATAGAGCGTCGCACCGGATCCGTAGGGCGGAACCCAGTCCTTGTTTGCCGCAACCACCTCTTCTACTGCCTTGACGAATCTGTCTACCGGAAATACCGGCATTTCCAGACGTTTGCAGGAATCTGCCATTCTCTGCGCGTTTAAATCCGGTCGGAAGCATACAATTTTACCGTTTTCCTCTGTATATGCTTTCAGGCCTTCAAAACAAGACTGGGAATACTGTAAAACACACGCACATTCACTCATGGTAACCGTATGTTCCGCTGTCAGCTTTCCTTCATCCCACTTGCCGTCCTTGTACATGGAAACGTAACTGTAATCTGTGGGTCTGTAGCTGAAATCCAGACTTCCCCAATCAATATCCTTTGCCATTGTTCTGACCTCCTGTCTGACCTCTTATTTCTCTGCTATTATATTTTTCGCCGCTTTTGTTGTCAACTGTCCGGCTATTGTTTCATTCTGATGATCTGTTTGTTGAATAATATTCACCGCACTCATACTTCTTGTCGTTTCTGGAGCGAAAGCTTCCTGGTCCGCAAGCGGGCCGTTATCTTTTGCTCCGAAACCGGACTCGCAGGGTTCGTATTGTACTTTATTGCTATATCAGCCCTGCGCGCTGCTTCGACTCCCCTGGCAGCTCCCGCAGCGGACTGATACAGTAAAAGCAGGTATGTGCGGCACACGGAATTCCTTCCGCATACACGCACATACCTGAAATAAGAAATCTACAGCAAGAACAGAGGCGTATCTGTTTTACTCTTCTACCTGGGCAATCTTACTTGCCCTTTCCTCTACCTGCTGTTTCTGCACATCAGCAGGTGCCTGCTCATAACGTACAAACTCGTAAGAAAAGTCTCCCGCGCCTCCGGTCATGGATCGAAGGCTGTTACAGTAGCCGTAAAGCTCCATCTCCGGAACCTCCGCCTCAACCACCGTTTGGCCGCCCTTGTCCGGCGTCATTCCCAGAACACGGCCGCGCCGTTTATTCAGATCTCCCATCACATCGCCGGTGTACTGATCCGGAACGGTTACATGAAGAGACACGATAGGCTCCAGAAGCACCGGATCCGCCTCCATAAATCCCTTTTTGAAGGCCATGACAGTAGCTGTCTTGAACGCCATCTCCGAGGAGTCCACCGGATGATAGGAGCCGTCATACAGGACTGCCTTTACTCCCACAACCGGATAAGCAGCAAGCGGACCGGATTCCACGGACTGAGCCAGTCCCTTTTCTACCGCCGGGAAGTAGTTCTTCGGAACAGATCCTCCGACCACCTCTTCTTCAAAGACATACGGCTTATCCAGATCGCCGGAAGGCTCAAAACGCATTTTTACATGACCGTACTGGCCGTGCCCGCCGGACTGTTTCTTGTACTTGGAATCCACATCGGATTTTTTGCGTATGGTCTCCCGGAAAGCGATCTTCGGCTTAGAAAGCTCCACCTGCACCTTATAGCGGTTCAGCAGTTTGGCCACTATGACATCAATATGCATGTCACCAATTCCGTAAATCAAAGACTGATGATTTGCAGAGTCATTAACCACACGCATGGTCAGATCCTCGGAAGCCAGTCTGGCAAGTCCCTGTGCCACCTTATCCACATCCGCTTTCTGCACAACCTTGTATCTCTTGGCTGTATAGGGCTTGGAGAGTGCAATCGGGCCATACTCTACAGGGTGAGCTTTCGTTGCCAGCGAATCTCCTGTTCTTGCGCTTGCAAGCTTTGCGACAGCACCGATATCTCCCGCATGGAGCTCCGGAACCTCTGTCACCTTATTTCCGCACATAACATAGAGCTTTCCGACCTTCTCCTCCACATCCTGTGTGACATTATAGAGAGTATCATCGCTCTTGATAACGCCGGAGCATACTTTGATCAGAGAATATTTACCCAGGAACGGATCTGCGATTGTTTTGAAAATTGTGGCCGATTTCGGTTTCTGGAAATCATAATCCGCATCAAAGGTATCATTGTTTGTCCTGTCCAGTCCGGCGCGTTTGCGTCTGGAGGGATCCGGGAAATAACCGACGATATCGTCCAGCAAAATCTTTACGCCCTGCAGGTTGATCGGCGAACCCATGCAGACAGGAACGATGCTTCCATCCTCCACATTATTTGCCAGAACAGCGCTGATCTCCGCAACGGAGAATTCCTCTCCCGCAAAATAGCGATCCATGAAGTCTTCGCTGGATTCCGCGACAGATTCCAGAAGCACCTCCCTGTATTTGGAAAGATAGGGCTCCTCGTAATCCGGAATCGGGCACTCTTCTTTTTCATTTTTATTGATATAACGGCGTCCCTTGTTTTTCACAATATTGATGTAGCCGTAGAACTTTCCATTTTCACGAAGCGGCATGTGCAGCGGGGCAATTCTCTTGCCGTACATTTCCTGCAGCTTCTCCACGACCTCACGGTAGCTGACATCATCAATGTCCATGTCCGTTACAAAAAAGATGCGAGGGAGACTGTAGCGCTCGCAGAGTTCCCATGCCTTCTGCGTTCCTACCTGCACGCCTGCCTTGCCGGAAACCACAATAACCGCAGCATCTGCCGCCGCGGCTGCTTCCTCTGCCTCTCCGACAAAATCAAAGAAACCGGGCGTATCCAGAATATTAACTTTGTTTTTCCCCCACTCAATGGGAACCACTGATGTATTGATTGAGAATTTACGTTTTACTTCTTCTTTATCGTAATCGCTGATGGTGTTTCCGTCGCCGACGCTTCCAAGCCTGCTGGTGATACCGGACAAATAAGCCATAGCTTCTACCAATGTTGTCTTACCGGCGCCGCCGTGCCCTAGAACCGCGACGTTACGGACCCTGTCTGTTCTGTAAGCCTCCATAAATTGTAACCTCCCATGCGTAGTTTTTTCGGTATATTCTGAAATGTGCATTTAATTATCAGACACACCATGGGTATATTCTACTAAAAATAAGTTTATTTTTCAATACAAATATGAATTCTGCACAAATTGCGGAGGTTGATGGAGCAAGGTAAAACTGAGCAAAAAAAAATCCGGCCGTCAAGGGTCGGATTTTCATCAAACTGAATGTAATAAAATGGACAATCCTCTCTACAGAATACCGTCCAAAGGCGCATGATCACACGCGCTCTACTTTACCGCTTCTCAGGCAGCTGGTACATACATACATTCTCTTATTTCCCTGCGGAGTCTTAACACGAACAGACTTCACATTTGCTTTCCACGTTTTATTGGATCTTCTATGAGAATGGCTGACGGCATTACCAAAGTAAACGGCCTTATCGCAGATAGCACACTTTGCCATGATCACACCTCCTTAAAAATCAACTTATGTCAGCCTTACGGCTCACGACTTGACTAGTTTAACAGAATAGCCGGACATTTGCAAGAGTGTATTTGAATTATTCCTCAAATTCTTCAAATTCCGGGCTGTGTTTTTCTTCTGTTTTATTTCCGCCTACGGCGTCTTTGATTTTCGTCACAATATCCGGCGCCATATCCAGAATCTTTGCGACGGCATCCTGGTTTTTCAGGCTGACCAGCCTGGTTGTCCCGTCTTTATCAATCATAAGAACCGCTGCCGGACTAGCCTTTGCGCCCATTCCGCCCCCGCCGTTGTTTTTGGAATTTCCGGCATATGCACCGGCTGCAAGGCCAAAAGAAATGTCCGCCAGAGGAATCATGGTGCTGTCGCCGATTTTAATCGGTTCTCCGACTACAGTTTTGGTCGTCAGGAAACCGTCAAGCCCCTTAAACAGTGCCTCTACGTTATCAGAAAATTCTGTTTTATCTGCCATTTTTAGTCCTCCCTGTTACTATTTCTTTTTTGATCCTGTCCGGATGATTTGTGTTCTGACGCCGCATCGGGATTTTTTTTACGGATTACCCGAATCAGGGTCTTCACATTTTTGTTCAGGAATATCCTGAGCGTCCTTACCAGAACGGGAAGCAGAATCATATGTCCGCGGAGCGTCACATCCGCCTCCAGCTTCCTCTGTGTAAAATCCGGAACAATACGAAGATCCTCCGGAATCAGCGCGAAGAATATGGCGGCCGCTCCCAGAAGCTCTCCTGTGTCAGCCGGATCCTCCATGCCGAATTCCACCGTGCCTTCCGCTTTTCTGGGAAGTACGTGCCGCAGAAGAGGAATTCCCTGATCTTTTATCACCCTGAAAGCATCCCGAAATTGTTCTGAATGCAGGTATGTATTCCATTGCCTTATTTTACCACAGGCTTCCGTAAGATTGGAAAAGATTTTCTTTACCGCTCTTTTTACTTTTCCGGCAAAGGCCATGATTCTCGCGGAAAGCCTCTCCGCTAAGCCCGGCTGTCTCCGGTGAAATACCCGGACTTCCGGTCCGCCCTGCGCTTTTTCCGCCCTCTCTCCGGGCCGGACGGTCGGCTTCTTTTTTGCCCCTTCGCGCATCCTGCGCTCAGCTTCTTCCTCCGTATGCGTCTTTTTGCCCGGTTCCAACTTTGCGGGAGCAGAATTTTCTTTTACTTCTCCCTGCGCAAAGGCTGACTTTTTCCCCGCTGTTTCCTGTTTGGAGGCCTCGTCTGTTCCTGTTTTCCTTTTCCCTGCAGCTCCGTCTCTCTGCTTACGGGTTTTCGCTCTGCCCTTTCCGGGTTTGCGGCCGGTAATCAGCTTCAGAACAGGTATTCCGAATACCCGCAGGTCGGATGTTTTCGTGTTTTTTCCCTCGTGAATAAAATCGAACCGGAACCATATGGCCCGGAACAGCCAGGAAACCCTTGCGTGAACTCCGACAGCATCACCCTGCTTTCTGATATCTGCGCTGTACCGGAAAGGCACAAGCAGCAGCAAAACCAACAGTACCAGAAGAACACACAGAAGAATCAGCAGGATTTTGCCTATAATTCCAAGAACATACAGCAGGATTGCCATCTAATTATCCTCTATTGATGTTTCCAGCGATTTCAGGTAATCGCGTACATTACAGTTTCCGACAGCCGCAAAACAATCTTCTACCATTTTCCGAACCAGCTCCAGCGCCTCATTTCTTCCGCAGGCAATACCAACAATTTCCGGGAGCCGTTTTCTAAGTATCTCCTGACGGAGATAGACAGAACTGATAATATCCAGCATATCTCTGTCGCTCGCTGAATAGGTAATCAGGTACAGATCCGGCAGGAATTTTCCGCTTCGGACTGCCCTGATATATTTTTTCTTTTTCCGGGCTGCAGTTTCGCCCACATAAAGATGTTCTGCAAAACGGATCATAACCGACTGAAACCTCCTGAATTTTCCGGATTATTCCTGTCCCCTGCCTGGATCCACTAACGCTGCAAGAAACCAGCATGCAGGCACAAAATTACCCCTGTCCTTCTGCAGGGATCCACAGGCCTCCCTGTTTCAGCTTCTGATACATCCGGTAGCCTTTTTCCAGTATCATCCTCTCATTGGAAAATTTCAGAAGGTGATACGCCTCATGATATTTATAATATCCGGAATCCAGAAAATATTCTTCCTTTTGAGGCCTGCTGTAATAGCTGTCGGCCATCATCAGAAACCAGTGTACCTCCTTGTGGATCTCTCCCTCCGGCACCAAAAAGGAATACTGGCTTGTTCCGATATATCCCATGATGACAGGGCGGACCCCCGCCTCCTCTGCAACCTCACGAAGCGCGGTCTGTTCCGGGGTCTCCCCCTTTTCCACCGTCCCCTTGGGAAGCACCCAGCCTTCATAGCGCCCTTTGTAGTTCTTATATAATGTCAGCAATTTTCCGCGAAAAATAACTACTCCTCCGCAACTGGTGGCTTCCATCCGCAGATCCCTTCTCCATTTCCTGTATCTTAAAAAGATCAGGCAGCCATATCCCTGCCTTTTGCATAAATGTTTATCAATAAGTTTCTGTTCCCCAGGCAGAAAAGACATTCCTGGCAACCCGGGTGGCAGGAGCCCTGCCGTTTCCGCCGTTTTCCACAACCGCACAGACCACAATATCATTATTTCCGGTATTGGTGTACCCGGTAAACCAGGAATGAGCCTTCCCCTCGCTTACATCTCCATATTCCGCCGTTCCGGTTTTTCCCGCAATCTGGTAAGGAAGGTCACTCAGATCATCCGCCGCCGTTCCCCGCTGTACCACCGCCTCCAGAAGCGGTTCCAGCGCCTGGGTCTCCTCCGTCGTCATCACATCGCCGAATATCTGCGGCTGCATAGTTTTCACATTGCTTCCGGTGGCGCTGTCAACACTTTTCACAAAGATGGGCGTCATCATCTGTCCGTTGTTTTTTACGGCGTCCGCAACCATGCACATCAGCATGGGCGTTGCGAGGGTGTCCCCCTGTCCGATGGCCGTCTGCATGGTCAGCTGGTTCGGCGTATTGGCGTCCAGGGTGAATTCGCCTCCGTTATACGGCAGCTCCACCGGAATATCCTGGTTAAATCCCATCTGGTCCGCCGTCTGGCGGAGAAGATCCTTGTCGATCAGATTGACCGCCATATAGGCAAACGCGCAGTTGCAGGAATTTGCCATGGCATCCTGAAAGCTCTCCTGTCCGTGGACTTCGTTTCCGGCACAGTGTATGGTGTAGCCGTCGCTCTCGTAACTTCCGGTACAGGTATAACTGAAATCATCAAAGGTTCCGTGCTGTCTGTAGTAAGCCAGAGCCGTCACAATCTTGAAAGTTGATCCGGGCGGGTACTGTCCCTGCGTCGCCCGGTTCAGAAACACGCCGTCCTCGCTGTTTACCAGAGACTCCCAGTCCTGCTCGATGGTATTCGGGTTAAAGTTCGGGCTGCTGTAATCCACCAGAACTTCCCCCGTGTCCGCATCCATGGCAAAAACTGCACCCCTGTTGGATCCCAGTGCATCAGATGCCGCCTGCTGCAGCACGGCAGACAGGGTTGTGGTTACGTTATCCCCCTGCTTCTTTTCTTCCTGGATATCCTGCTGCATCTGTGTCACAATATCCGCGTGAGACTGCAGCATGGTGCTGTTTTCTGTAGATTCCAGCCCGCTGCCTCCGTAGACCGAATAGCCGACCGCCTGCGCGAAGAGATTTCCATAGGGATAGTTTCTGCTCTCCGTCCCGTCCTCCGCGGTAACAGTCTCCGCCAGGACATTTCCGTTCCTGTCCAGAAGCGATCCCTTGACAATCTGCTCCTGCACAATCTCCTGCCGCTTGTTATACGGACTGTTCAGCAGATTATCACTCAGAAACACCTGAAAATACACCATGTAGCCGATCAGAGAGGCAAAAAGGGCAAGACTGATATAGGAAACAATCCGATACGGCCTAGTAATGGATTTCAAGTCCGTTTTTTGTCTGTTCTTCAATTTTTTTTGCGAGCTCATCCGTATCTCCGATCTCCTGTCCGTTCTTTCTCTCCATTTCATCCGCGGAATCCTGCCGGTTTTGCGATCGGTTCAGCTTCCGGATGATTTTAGTAGTCCCCCCATCCGCGTACCCTGTGCGGGCATCTCCGCTGCCATTCCGGGCACTCTCTCCATAGCGGACATTTTGTCCGGAGCCTCCCTGTCCCTGACCGGGATAACCGCTCCGGCGCTCCGGTCTTTGATACTCCCTCAAGTACTGCTCCTGATTTGAGATCCGTCGGCGCAGCCGCTGCTGCATCCGTTCTTCCTCTCTTGCCTGGCTCTCGTCTGTCCGCATGATATAAAGCCCCTGAATGATGGATATCATAATAATGGTACACATGATAGAACTTCCGCCGTAGCTGATCAGAGGCAGCGTAATTCCCGTCATCGGAATAAATTTTGTTGTTCCTCCGACCGTCAGAAATACCTGGAAGGCGTATTCCGTTCCCAGTCCGACTGCTACCAGCCTGTAAAACGGCTTTTCCAGCTTTGTGGCAATGTTTACAATAAGCAGGTACATCCCCATGCAGAGAAGAATCAGACAGATGGCAAACAGGACGCCGAATTCCTCACAGATGGCGGCAAAGGTAAAGTCCTCATAGGCAAGCGGAATCATATCAGGATTTCCTTTAAAAAGTCCGGTTCCGAACCAGCCCCCGGCACAGACGCCGAACAGCGCCTGAACAATCTGGTAACCCGTTCCCTCGTAATCCTGGAAAGGATCCTTCCAGACGGCGACACGGACACGCACATGGTCGAAAAGCCGGTAGGCGACAATCGAGGCACCCGCCATTCCCCCAAGACCGAGGAAAGCATATCCGGGGTTCCGGGTAGCTACAAAGACCATGACAATATATGCCATGAAATAGATAAGCGCAGCGCCCAGATCCGCTGAAAGAGCCAGAATTCCCACATGAACAGCCGCGACCACCGTGACTGCCAGAACCGTCTTGAAATCGTGACGGTTCTGCAGCATGCCGGCCATAAACAGAACTACGGTGATTTTAACAAATTCAGAGAATTGAAACGTTATGCCGCCAAGAGAAACCGAGAGCTGCGCCCCTCCGGTGATGCGTCCGAACAGGAGTACAACCCCCAGCAGACCGATGCCGGCCACCGCATACAGCCAGGTCAGGCGGGACACAATGCGAACCTTCCGGATAAACACCGGGATGATAAAGCAGATCAGCGTGGCCAGAGACGTAATGATAAACTGCTTCATGGCCGTCTCCATGCCCAGCCTGGACTGGATGACAAAGCCGACGGAAAGCATCATACACATAGTATTAAGCAAAATCATTGAAGCGCGCCGATAAATCAGACGGTAAAGCACCTGAACGACCAGGATGAAGCAGACGACAGACAGAAACATCACCAGCATCTGAAAATCTCCGGAAAGCAGATACATGGTCGGATAGGCCACCAGATTAAACATGACCATCAGGCCGATCTGCTTCCGCATGATACGGTTTCTGGACTTTTCGTCCCTGCGGCGCAGCACCATATAGGTCTCTATGGTAAACAGCACCATAAGGGCCAGCAGGATATATTTTGATGCCTGTGAAACGATGGTATTCATGTCCTGTTATTTTCCTCGCAAAACGCGTCTGCCTTCCGGACAGACGATAGTCAGAGAATGCCCCTGTGAAAATGTCCGCGGGTTGTCTGCTCCAGCTCCCCCTCCGGCTCTCCGTCCCCGGCATAAACCCGGAGAAAAGCGTCGGCAACGCTGTCCGTCTGTTTTCCGTCCTCTGTCGTAAAACAGAGCCGTACCGAACAGCAGCCGGTCTGCATAACTTCCCCCTTCAGCCCCAGAAGGCTGGTCGGAAATGAGTTATAGATGATATTGGTGCAGGTCCCGCAGTCACATTGAACCGGAAACAGAATATTCTTTCTATC
>CACVSR010000011.1:0-1328 GCA_902756775.1 uncultured Lachnospiraceae bacterium
GTTTTCTTCCGTTTTTACGGTCAAATTAAGCGAACAACCATTGGTCATTACAGTTTTAGAGGTTGAATTTGTAAAACTTGCAATGGCTTTTTCGTGTTTTTTTCGTATAAATTTTTCTTGTAGAGCTAAAACAAGATAAACTATTTTTTGGACTATTTTATCCATAATGCCTGCTATTGATGTACGATGTGGAACTTTCTGTTTACAAGTTCGTGTTTGTCTTGAATGAAATCAAGGTTGTTGTTGAACATTTTAACATTTTTGTCGTATCTTCTCAAGTTCAAAAGTGCGAACAATTCTGAAGGAATGTTTAAAAGAGTTAATTTGGTTGTTTCTGAAAAATTTTTAATAAATGTAAAAAAGTCCTCAGTAACGCTTTCGACTTCTTTTAAATCAAGTGCAACAGGGTGTTTTTCGATGTCCATTTTGTTTAAAAGAATTGCTAAATTTGCTAAAGAGCAAAAGTTTAAATCTTTGGTTTTAATGCCAACAACGTATTTGTTATCCATAGTTTTTCACCTCTTTCATAATAATTTTAGCAATTTTAATTAGGATTAAAATTATAATAAAAGAGTAAATTTCTACAACTTTGGTTTGATTATTCCTTAATTGCACCAGATAGCAAATCGGATAAAAAGTATTTTTTGCCTAAAAAGAAGATTGCAATTACAGGAATTGTACATATTACAGAGCATGCCAATAAGTCACCCCACATTGTAATTTCTCTGAAATTACCCTTAAAAATTGCAAGTCCAACAGGAAGTGTTCGCATGCTTTCTGAATTTGTAATGATTAAAGGCCACATAAAACTGTTCCAAGTGGTTACGAACGTGAAAATTGTTAGGGTTACAACGGCTGGTAATGCGAGTGGTAAGCCAATTTTAAAGAAGGTTTGAAAAATGTTACAACCGTCGATTTTTGCGGCTTCTTCAAGGTCTTTTGGTAATGATAAAAAGTATTGACGCATTAAAAACACGCCAAATCCGCCGAATAGACCTGGAAGAATTAAGGCTGGGAAAGTGTTTACGAGGTGTAATTCCCTCATTAAAAAGAACAAGGGAATGATATTTACTTGAGGTGGAACCATCATTGTAACAAGGATTACAAAGAACCAAAAGTTTTTGTATTTAAAGTTTAATCTTGCAAAGGCATAACCTGCAAGTGCAGAGATTATAACTTGTCCAAGTGTTGTTAAAAGAGCGACAATCATACTATTTGCAAAGTATCTGGTAATTGGAAGTTCTTTAAATACGTGTCTAAAGTTCTCAAGGGTTAAATTTGTATGAAAAAATACTCCGCTAGAATTGAAAATTTCATTGCTTGGAGTT
>CACVSR010000011.1:1358-29446 GCA_902756775.1 uncultured Lachnospiraceae bacterium
AAAAAATGGAAAGAGCATGCTCAAAGAAATTATTATTAATGATAAATATCCAAGTGTTAAGGCTAATTTTTTCATTAGTTTTATTATACACAAGTTCCGCTATAGTTCAATTAAGTATCATTTGTAACAATCAATTCATATTTTTTATATACGTGGTATATGAGAAATTTTTGGGTTATAATAATATTATTAGGATAATATTACAACCACGTTTGAAAATGATAAATAGCTGAAAGTCAAGCGTGAAAAGCAGATTAGGGAACGGAGTTTTGAACTCACGTAAATTCATATATCAACTATCATTAATTATTTGTATACTTGTGGCAACTGCGACAAGCGTTTTTGCTATTGATAATAATTCTGCTAATCCTAATACTCAAAGCAATTTAGCCTTATCTGAAATTAAACAAAATCCTAATACTCCAGAAAATGCATTGCAAAACGAAAAACAATATATCAAAGACATTGAAATTACCGGTACAAATATTGTTAAACCTAATTATGTTTTAGATAAGATGATGTTGCACCGTGGTGATGTTTATGACAGAGATTTATTAAAAACTTCGCAAAATACGAAGGAAACGAGGCAGGAAAAGCGCTGGTTGCAGCCGGCCCGAAGCTTTGATTCCATTTGCGGCATAAGGATTAAAAAAGAAGGGTTCTTTCAGAACCCTTCTTTTGCTCTCTGCAGTCTCATTTCTTTTCTTTTTATGGCTCCCTGCCAGTCCGCTTTCTGGCCTTCTCCTTCTATTTCAAGCCTGGGCACAGGCTTAGGCCTGTTATTCTTATCCACGGCAACCTCAATAAAATAGGCGCGGTTGATCGGTCGGCGCATTCCGTCGAGACTTTCTACATAAGTATCTACGCGTACTTCCATGGATGTCCGGCCGACATAGGTTATCCGGCCGATTAAGACAATCAGATCGTCCTGATAGGCGCCTCGGATAAATTTCAGGTTGTCCACGGCGGCGGTCACAACATCAGATTCAGAGTGCCGGATGGCCACCAGGCCGGCGACCTCGTCGATCCATTCCATCAGCCTTCCGCCGAAAAGTCTTCCCGCACCGTTCAGGTGTTCCGGGCGAAGCTGAAAGATCTGCTCTACCATAGAATCCGATACTTTTTTTGTTTTCTGCATGTTGATGGATTCCTTTCCTGCATTTTCACATAAGAAGCTCCCTCCAGTATAGTCTATTTTCGGAGTAACTTCTACGTTCTTCCCGATGAAAATCGGATTGCTTTTTTGTTCTGCGGTGTACACGTAAAAAGCAGATAGGATTCTACTGCTGCGGTGTATATGTGAAAATCGGATTGCTTTCTTCTTCTGCGGTGTATACAATGAATACGTAGAATCTGCCGCGCTGCTGCTTCGGTTCGCGCAGGCAGGGTTTCAGGGATATTTTGGTTATCATGTCCCGCAGATAGATACCGGGAAAGCCGGCGCGCGGGTTCTGTACTGGATATATAAGAAAAAGGAGAAGGCTTTATGGGAAAGACAGGGAAACTTCGCCCGGCGGATAAAATACAGGAACTTCAGCAGATCCTGAAGGGACCGGAAATTACCACGCATCTGAATGATGAGGAAGGGTATGAGTATCTGGAAAAGGGACATGTCTGCATGGAGGTGCAGAATCCGGGAGCAGGAGATAATCTGTTTCTGGATGTAGAGGACCAGTTTACACTCAGCTTTGGGGAGTGGGATTCGCAGTACGCGGCGACGGAAGCGGATTTCAAACTTCTCTGTGAAGATCTGAATCTTCTTCTGAATAAAAAGATGTATACGGTTGTTGTCTATGTAAAAGATGACTGGATCTGCTCCCTGACAGTCAGGGAAAAGGAAATACGCAAAAATAATCTGCTGGATCATATCAGGGATTTTCTGCATTCCGCAGACTGTGACGCCTTTATTGATCTGATGCAGAAGGATGGCGCGTCCATCCGCTGCACCTTCTGGGGCGAAAAAACAAAAAAGGTTCATCTGACCGGGAGATGAACCTTAGGAAAAACGGGAAAATGCTTCCCTTCTTATTCTTTTGTCTGAATTTCCAGAATTCCCATCGGGCAGGCCTTGGTGCAGATTCCGCAGGCAATGCACTTGGTTGTGAAATCGTTTTCCGGAACTTTAACCATCACCTGCATCGGACATACGGCAACACACTCACCGCAGCCGTTGCAGAGCTTCTTATCAATGACAAATACTCCCTTGGCATTCTGAGAGATGGCGCCCTGCTTGCAGGTACGCGCACATTTTCCGCACTGAATGCAGGTCTTGGGTACCGGCTCCCCATCCTTGCCGACTACAATCTGAATGCAGGATTTTGCAGGATCAGATACCTTGTAAAATGCCTCGGAACATGCCTGCGCGCATGCAAGACATGCCATGCAGGCGGTTTTGTCTGTTACCACCAGTTTTTTCTTTGCCATTGTCCAATTTCCTCCATAGTTGTACAATTGTCGGTGCCGGCAGAACCGGCGTTTTGTCCATACCCATTCACACTCTTGTTCATATCTTAGTCTACCTGACAGGGGTTAGTCACTCCTAATTGTGGACAATGGTGTTTTTTCGGAAAAACAAGACAAAAGGGATGGAAGAATTTCACAAATGACCGAAGCGGGTGATTCCAAGAGGCGGAAGGTTTATGTCGCGGAACAGGGAAGAGAAAGAAAAGATTGCTGTTATCAAGAGCTCCAGAAGAACGATGTCTATGGAGGTAAGGCCGGACGGAAGCATTCTGGTGCGGGCTCCTTTCCGGGCGTCTGCAGAAGAAATAGGAAATTTTGTATGTTCGCATAAAAGCTGGGTGGAGAAACAGAGAATCCGCATACGGAAAAGGGCGGCCGAAATACGGCTGGCAGATCAGAACCCTCTTTCTCCGGAGGATATCCGGCTGCTGGCGGATCAGGCGCTCCGGGAGCTGCCTCCGAGGATCGCCGCATATGCCGGGCAGATGGGAGTAACCTACGGGAGAGTAACCATCAGAAACCAGAAAACGCGGTGGGGAAGCTGCTCGTCAAAGGGAAACCTGAACTTCAACTGCCTGCTGATGCTTACGCCCAGGGAAGTGCAGGATTACGTTATTGTACACGAACTGAGCCACAGAAAAGAGATGAACCACTCTCCAAAATTCTGGGAGGTGGTGGAAGAGGTGCTGCCGGATTATAAAAAGCGCCGGAAGTGGCTGCGGGAAAACGGCAGCGTAATTATCCGGCGCATGACAGCAGGAAATCCGGTCAGCTGACAGAACTGACAGATGCAGGGACATGACGGCCAGGCAGGCGAGGCACGAAACATGCGTCATGTCATTATGTTTACTAATCGTCATCCTCAGTAAAATCATCTTCCTGTTTTTTAAATTTTTTCGTCAGATTCGGAAGCTGGACGTCGGCCTTGGTCTGCATCTCAAACAGACGGTAAGAGGACATCTGCCGGTCTGCCTTGAATTTTTTTCCGCCTCTTGTGCGGAGAATCATACTGTCAGATTCTGTAGAGGCTTTATCCCCCTTTGTGACGCGTTTGACGCTTCGTATGTTGGGAAAAGAAGTCTCAAAGGAGTCTCCAAAAACAGGATAGACAGATATTTTCTGCTCATTTACGACAATTCTGAAGCGGAAATATTTGCGCATAAAATAGCCGAATAAAAAAGCCGCAGCAATGCCGACTGCAAATTCCAGAACCAGAAGGAGAGCTTTTACCGTATCGCTTTTTCCGGTTCCGTACCACCCCAGGCCATAATCCAGAACCAGTCCGGCCAGAAGAAACAGGACAGCCCTGCCCGCGTTAGACGCAGGGTAGCGCAGGACATAATGTCCCACAGCACTTTTTATCTGGCGCTCCTCTTTTTTTATGCCGCCGGAAAGCGCCATGATCAGCATGAGCAGGGCAATCACGAGTGTCAGAACGATTCCTCCCCATCGGGTGAGCTGCGTTAATATTTCTTCCATTAAAAATTCTCCTCCTTTTCAGACGGCACCTTCAGCCGTTCCTCTATCCTCATATTTTCATTCCAAACAGATGGTTCGTCAAGAGGCATCATGCCACGAATTGCTCCGTTTTTCGAAAGGTTTTTCGAAAGTTCAGCAATTTGTAAACTATTTGCAATTCGCCATGTACTCATGTTCGGGCGGGTTCCAGGGTCATCTCCCGATTCCTCCCGATTCATGCCGGCAGAATCGGTTTATGATCTTTCGTTCCTGGAATCATTAAAATGTGGAAGAAAAGTGAGAATTTCTATATCAGGCGACTTGCACGAAAGAGATGGAGATATTCTGTTGGATTGTTACAAAAAAAGAAAAAATCAAGGTTTTTTTCAGGAAGATATGGAAATTCTCTGAAAAGGATGGTATAATCCAGAATGCTGAAACGAAACGTTTCACCCAAGACAAAATTTGTTGCTTTTCACTGTATATGTATTTTTCAGCTTATATGGAGGTGTAATAATGGCAGACGAAAGAAAACTGGTCGGAGGACATCCGGTCATTGGCATCCGCCCGATTATCGACGGCCGCAAGGGACCGCTGGATGTTCGGGGATCTCTGGAAGAGCAGACCATGGGAATGGCCAGAAGAGCAAAAAAACTCTATGAGGACAACCTGACCTATGCGGATGGAACGCCGGTTAAGGTTGTTATTTCAAACTGGACCATCGGTCGTGTGCGTGAGAGCGCGCTCTGCGCGGAGCAGTTCAAGAAGGAAGGAGTAGACATCACTCTTTCTGTAACACCCTGCTGGTGCTATGGATCAGAGACCATGGATATGGATCCCACAACGATCAAGGGTGTCTGGGGACTGAACGCGACCGAGAGACCCGGAGCTGTATATCTGGCATCTGTGCTGGCTACTCATGCACAGAAGGGAATTCCGGCATTCGGTATGTATGGCCGGGACGTTCAGGAGGCAGATGACGAGACTATTCCTGAGGATGTAACGGAAATGCTTCTCCGTTTCGGACGCGCGGCAGTGGCGGCAGCTTCTCTCCGTGGTCTGAGCTATCTGCAGATCGGTTCCGTTACCATGGGAATCGGCGGTTCTATCATGGATCAGGATTTCATTGAGTCCTATCTTGGCATGCGTGTGGAGTCTGTCGATGAGGTAGAAGTTCTTCGTCGCATGGATGAGGGCATTTATGATAAAGATGAGTTCGAGAGAGCGCTGAAGTGGACCAAGGAATACTGCAAGGAAGGCTGGGATAAAAATCCCGACTGGATTCAGAAATCCCGCGAGATTAAAGATGAACAGTGGGAGTTCACGGTCAAGATGTACATCATCATCAAGGATCTGATGCGTGGAAACGCGAAGCTTGCAGACGAGAAGGTTACAGCGGGCGGACAGAAGTTTGAGGAGGAAGCACTCGGCCATAATGCGGTTGTCGGTGGATTCCAGGGACAGAGACAGTGGACAGACCACTGGCCGAACTGCGATTATCCGGAGGCATTTCTTTCCACATCGTTTGATTATGACGGGGCGAGAGAGCCTTATGTTCTGGCAACGGAAAATGACTGCCTGAACGGTCTGTGCATGCTGTTCGAGAAGCAGCTGACAGGACGTGCGGCTCTGTTCTCGGATGTACGTACCTACTGGAGCGGAAAATCTGTCAAGAGAGTTACCGGATACGAGATCGAAGGTCACGCGAAGGACGCTGATGGTTTCCTGCATCTGATCAACTCCGGTGCTTCCGCTCTGGATTATTCCGGAGTCTGCAAGGATGAGAACGGACAGGCTGTCGTAAAACAGTGGTGGAATCTGACCGGGCAGGATCAGAAGGATATGGCGGCAGCTACCGAGTGGATGCCGGCAGATAACGGATATTTCCGCGGCGGCGGTTATTCCTCCAGATTCCTTACCAAGACAGAGATGCCGGTGACCATGGTTCGTCTGAATCTGGTTAAAGGCCTTGGACCCTTCCTGCAGATTGCAGAAGGATGGACGGTTGCCCTTCCGGATGAAGTGACGGACACTCTTTGGAAGAGAACCGATTACACCTGGCCGTGCACCTGGTTTACACCTCGTGTCGATCATGTACCGGGATCCGCGTTTGAGGATGCCTACACCGTAATGAGAAACTGGGGCGCAAACCATGGCGCAACGGTTTACGGACATATCGGCGCTGACCTGATTACCTTTGCGTCTATGCTTCGTATTCCGGTAGCTATGCACAATGTACCGGATGAGAAGATCTACCGTCCGGCAGCATGGAATGCGTTCGGAACCAAGGACAAAGAGGCAGCAGATTACAGAGCATGTGCAGCCTATGGTCCTTTGTACAAGGCATACAAATAATAACACCAGGGTCAGAAAACGCTGGGTATTAAATTAGAAAGAGCCCGGATATGCATCCTTCAAGGCTGCATGTCCGGGCTCTTTTACATAAAATTGCCGACGGCAAAAAACTGTACGGAGGCAGAGTCGTATGGGAACGCGGTGAAATAAAAAAAGCCGGCAGAGCCGGCAGGAAGAGGTTATTTCACGACGCCCTTCTGAAGCATGATGTTGGCATACAGAGCCTTTTCTCCGGATGCGACAATGCAGTATACGGTTTTGGCCTGCTCGTAAAATTCAAAGCGCTCATAGTAACCGATGGCATCCGCGCCTCTTTCGTCATGCTTTGCGATAATCTTTTTGTACTCGTCCCAAATGGGGGTTTCGACTTTATCACCTGGCATAACCTCCATCAGATGTACCGGCTTGTCCACATACGGATCGAGCGGGAATACTTCAAGAATGGCATCCAACAGCTCCGGTACGCCGTGGCCGTCAGCGCGGATAATAACAGCATCTTTGCCCATGGTGGGGACAGGGAAATTGCCGTCGCCTATGACAAGACGGTCGCTGTGGCCCATCTCACAGAGAACCTTCAGAAGCTCCGGGGACAAAATTTTAGGAATTCCGTTTAACATAATGAAATTGCTCCTTTCTATCGTAACAACCAGATGAATTTATTGTAACGTTTACCCGCTTCAGATGCAAGAGAAACGTTTCGCTTTATGTAAAATTCCCAAAATCCGGACAGAGGTTATTTGTTGGTTTCTTCCCTGTCCGCATCGGAAGGCTCGGAATCTTCCTGGCCGGGGGCTGGTTTGTTCTTTGATCCGGATCCCGTTGCGGATGCGTCGGCATTGTTTTCCTCGCGGCGTGGAAGGGCTTTCCCACGGACATTTTTTGCCACAAGAAGAATGGCGTACAGCAGAACCGGGACGGCAATGGTGCAGAAAACAGAACCCATCAGGAGTCCTCTGGCCGCAGGGCTTTTCATGAGGGCGAATACCATGGTAGAGCCATACATGCCAAGAAGGAGAATAATTCCGATCAGGGCCAGAATACGGGCGCGTCTGGGGGTTTTTTTCATTTTCTAACTTCCTTTGTACTGATAGTTTTTCGTGTTCCGCTAAAAGGGTGCAGCCCTGTATTCCTAAGTCTGCCAGATACGGAAAACCGTTCCGGAGAGAGTGCATCTGGCTGCACATTCAGTATAGCATACGGAGACTGTGCTGCGTCAAAAGATACACAAAGGAGAATCCGGGATTTTATAAAAAATTCACAGGACGCGAATTGCATTTAATAATGAAAAGAAGTAAAGTAGGATTAGTTTTTTTCCGGGGAGGTGCAGACATAATGAAAAAATCCGGGAGTGGCGGCAACCGTTTCGGCAATGATATATACGGGGTGGATGAACTGGAGCGGTTTATTCTCAGTGCCTCTTTTATTATGGTTCTGATTTCTGTTTTTATCCGAAGCTATGTGCTGTCGGTTATCATCGCTGTCGTTCTGGTTTACGGGATTTTCCGTATCTTTTCCAGAAATCACGACGCGAGACAGACGGAAAACGCAAAATATCTGGAATTCTGTGATCGTGTAAAGAGCGTTTTCCATGGCGGGGCAAAGGCCGCGGAGGATAAGGAGCATGTATATTTCCGCTGTCCCAACTGCCATCAGCTGGTCCGCGTCCCGAAAGGGAAGGGCAGAATCTCCATTCACTGTCCGAAGTGCCACACAGATTTTGAGCGCCGCACCTGAGGCGACGCATAAAGGAGAGCAGCCATGTTCGGATATATTATGACAGACCGAAAAGAGCTCAAGGGAAAAGATCTGGATACATACCGGGCTTTTTACTGCGGGGTCTGCCGGGATCTGAAGGCTGCCGGCAAAGAAAGGGCAAGGCTGACACTTACCTATGATATGGTATTTCTTGCGGTTCTGCTGACGGGGCTTTATGAAGCGCCGGGTCAGACAGAGGAGGTGTTCTGCGGGCTGCATCCTCTGAAGAAGCAGGCGGTTATCCGGAATTCTTACACGGCGTACGCGGCGGATATGAATCTTCTGCTGTCCTATCATAACCTGGAGGACGACTGGCTGGATGACAGGAATGCACTCAGCCTGGCCGCTTCCCGGCTTCTCAGAAGGGAATACCTGAAGTCTGCGGCAGAATATCCCCGGCAGGTAAAAGCCATCCGGAGGTATCTTCGGGATCTGCACAGGGCGGAGGAGGAAAAAAATCCTTCGATAGACTGCGCGGCTTCTCTGACCGGATATCTGCTGGGAGAGATTTTTGTCTATCAGGAGGATGTCTGGCAGGAGGAGCTTCGTTCTATGGGACTGTACCTGGGGCGGTTTATTTATCTTATGGACGCCTGGGAGGACAAGGAGAGGGACCGGAAGTCGGGCGATTACAACCCGTTCCTGCTTCAGAAGGAGGCTTTTACAGAGGACGAAGCCTTTCGAATTCTTGCAGAAGCCGCGGCGTCCGCGGCGAGAGCTTTTGAAAAACTGCCCATTCTGGAGCATGTAGACATCCTGAGAAATATCATGTATTCTGGTATCTGGGTCAGATATCGGGCGGAAAAAGCGGATAAAGAAAAGAAAACAGGACATAAGATCAGATGAGAGATCCATACAGCGTGCTCGGCGTTTCGAGAGACGCAAGTGATGAAGAAGTGAAAAAGGCCTACCGCCGTCTCAGCCGGAAATATCATCCGGATGCGAATATCAACAATCCGAACAAGGACAAGGCCGAGGAAATGTTCAAGCTGGTTCAGCAGGCGTACAAGCAGATCATGGACGAGCGGTCAAGAGGTTACTCCGGTTCCGGAGACGGGTTTGGCGGCTTTGGAGGCGCAGAACAGGGCGACTACGGAGATCCTGAGATGCAGGCTGCGGCTAATTTTATTAATTCGCAGCACTATCAGGAGGCTATGCGGGTTCTGGACAACATCCGGACAAGAACCGGAACCTGGTATTACCTGCACGCCGCGGCGAACGCGGGTCTTGGCAATACCGTTCAGGCCAGAGAGGACGCGAAGAAAGCCTGCGACATGGAACCGCAGAACTATCAGTTTGAGCTTCTGTATCAGCAGCTGAACGGAGCCTCCGGCTGGTATGGAGAAATGGGAAGAGGCTATGGGTACGATACGCCGTGCCAGGGGAGCAGCTCCGGAAGAACAGCGGCGGAGTGCTGCGGGCTTCTCGCCCTGTGCAACTGCTGTCTGTTTCCGTTTGGCGGAGTCATCTGCTGCTGAAAGTATATAGAAGGAGAAATGACATGACGGATTACGATGAAAAACTGTGGGTTCAGCAGTTTAAAAGAGAAATGGATCGCGGAAAAAGAAGAGAAATTCTGGAGAAGGCGATTGCCTCGGAGGGAATGTCGCCGGAGAATGAGCTGAGGAAAAAACTTCTGGATGCCAGATATACCTCTCAGAACGATGCGCCGGTGGACTTTTTTATCCGCGGATGGATGACCATGTCTTTCCTGAATAATTCCGGTCACGCGCTGTTTGGAAAAAGAAAAGCGCAGAAGGAACTGGATTCTATCCGAAAAGACTGGAAATTCAGTCTGGCGGAGGAATACGGAGAAACCGGACGGCAGGTTCTTCAGGACGAGCTCTATAATATGTGCCGGCTGTATATCAGCCTCTGCCAGAGTGATAAACAGTACGGATCCTTCATTCTGGGACTGGGCAGGGTGAGCAATGAATCGCTGATGAACAAAATATCCAGAGATCTGTTCCAGGTAGCCTATGCCATTCCGGAGGATCTGGGGGTGGCGGAGGAATTTTCTATTTTTACCCAGGCTGCGACAGATGCGTTCCGGGATTATTTTCCGGAAAGCGAGAATCTGCTGATGGACCGGGTGAATAACAGAAAAAAATGAAGAGGGGGGTTTATGGAACCAGATCATAACAACCGGAACCAGCAGGGTCCCGGGAATAACAGACGGCAGACCTTCTGGGTCATTACCATCTGTCTGATTATCAGTCTTATGCTGTTCAGCGTGTTTGGCGACATGATGAACCGCACAACCTCCAAAACTATCACCTACGACCAGTTTCTGGAGATGGTGGAAAAGAATCAGATTTCAAAGGTCGAGCTTGAGGATGAGAAGCTTATCATAACCCCGAAGGATGCGTATCAGTCCGGCGTGACATTGACTTATTCCACCACACTGGTGGGAGATGAAAACGGACTGAATGACATCCTGAAGGGGACTGGGATCGAATATTCCAAAAAAGCGCCGAATGTGGCTGCTTCGGTTGCATCCGCTGTTCTTAGTATCGTGCTTCCGCTGGTAATCCTTCTGGTCGGATGGAATATCATCATGCGCTATATGAACAAAAGCGGCGGCATGATGGGAATCGGCCGGAGCAAGGCAAGAAACTATGTGCAGAAGGACACCGGAGTAACCTTTGCGGATGTGGCCGGAGAAGAGGAGGCCAAGGAATCACTGCAGGAATGTGTGGATTTTCTTCATAATCCGGCGAAGTACGTACAGATCGGCGCAAAACTTCCTAAGGGAGCGCTTCTGGTCGGCCCTCCCGGAACAGGGAAGACGCTTCTGGCCAAGGCTGTCGCCGGGGAGGCGCATGTGCCCTTTTTCTCCCTCTCCGGGTCGGAGTTTGTAGAAATGTTTGTCGGCGTCGGCGCGTCCCGTGTCAGGGATCTTTTCGATGAGGCCAAAAAGGCTGCTCCCTGTATCATTTTTATTGATGAGATTGATGCGATCGGAAAGACCAGGGATTCCCATTACGGAGGAAACGACGAGAGAGAACAGACGCTGAACCAGCTTCTGGCGGAAATGGATGGCTTTGACAGTTCCAAGGGACTTCTGATTCTGGGGGCAACGAACCGCCCGGAGGTTCTGGATCCCGCGCTTCTGCGGCCGGGACGTTTTGACCGCCGGGTCATTGTGGATCGTCCGGATCTGAAGGGACGCGTCAATATTCTGAAGGTTCACGCAAAGAAGGTACGGCTGGACGAGACGGTTAATTTTGACGAGATCGCCCTGGCCACCTCCGGTGCAGTCGGATCGGATCTTGCCAACATGGTGAATGAAGCCGCAATTCTGGCGGTTAAACATAACCGGGCTGCGGTTTCCCAGAAGGATCTGCTGGAGGCGGTAGAGGTCGTTCTGGTGGGAATGGAGAAGAAAGACCGCGTGCTCAGCAAGGAAGAGAGAAAGATTGTCGCCTATCATGAGGTAGGGCATGCGCTTGCCGCTGCCTGCCAGAAAAATTCCGAGCCGGTCCAGAAAATTACCATTGTCCCGCGAACCATGGGTGCTCTGGGCTATACCATGCAGGTTCCGGAGGAAGAAAAATATCTGAACAGCAAAAAGGAACTGGAGTCCCAGATTGTTGTACTGCTGGCCGGCAGGGCGGCGGAAGATATCGAATTCGGCGATGTAACCACCGGCGCGTCCAATGATATTGAACGTGCGACCAAACTGGTCCGCGCCATGATCACTCAGTACGGAATGTCGGAAAGGTTCGGTCTGATGGGTCTCGCGGAGGTCGAGAGTCAGTATCTTGGCGGAAAAGCCTATCTGAACTGCGGGGACGAGACGGCCACCGAGATTGATCACGAAGTCATGAAAGCCTTGAAGGCCGCTTATGAGCAGGCCAGGCAGATACTTCTTGATAACAAGGACGCTCTGGACCGCATAGCCGGCTATCTGATTATTCAGGAGACTATTACCGGTAAGGAATTTATGCAGATCTTCCGCACCGTGCAGAGGGAGAGAACCCTGCAGACAGAGCTGCCGGAGCAGTGAGTATCGTAAAGGAGCAAAGCAGCATGACAGCTCCAGAAGTCAACAGGCCGGATAACAGCCGGGGAGAAGAAATACAGCAGAAACAGCAGGCCGGGGAGGGCAAAACTGTCACATCCACCGGCTTTGTTATCGAGGATGAGCTGAAAAAACTGCCGGCGCGGCCAGGCGTGTACCTGATGCACGGGCAGCGGGACGAAATTATTTATGTCGGCAAGGCCGTTAACCTTCGGAACCGGGTGAAACAGTATTTTCAGAAAAGCAGGAAAAAACGCCTGAAAATCTATACCATGCTTCCGCAGGTTACGCGGTTTGAATATATTGTTACCGATACGGAGGTGGAAGCCCTTGTCCTGGAATGCAACCTGATCAAGGAGTACAGGCCAAAATATAACACGATGCTGATGGATGACAAGGCCTATCCCTTTATCCGTGTCACTGTTCAGGAAACTTACCCCAGAGTATTATACGCGCACAGAATGAAAAAGGATAAATCGCTCTATTTCGGCCCCTATCCGGATGCGGGTGCGGCGAAGGAGACGATTGAGCTGGTCCGGAAGCTGTACCAGATCCGAAACTGCAGCCACAGGCTGCCGGAGGAACAGGGGAAAAACCGCCCCTGTCTTTATTACCATATCCATCAGTGCCAGGCTCCCTGTCAGGGGTGGATTTCCCCGGAGGAGTACCGTAAAAAAATTCAGGAAGCCTGCGATTTTCTGAACGGCAGGACGGAAGGAATTCTGCCCCGGCTGCAGGCGGAGATGAAAAAAGCCGCGGAGGAGATGCGGTTTGAGGAAGCCGCCTCTCTGCGGGATATGATCCAGAGTGTAAGAAAGGTGCAGGAGCGTCAGAAAATGTCCAGCTCCAACGGGGAGGACACCGATGTGCTTGCTTTAGCTGCGGATGGCGAGGATGCCATTGCGCAGGTGTTTTTTGTGCGTGACGGGCGGCTGATCGGGCGGGACCATTTTTACCTGAAGGCCGCGGAAAGTGAGGACAAGGCGGAAATCCTGCAGTCATTCATCCAGCAGTTCTATTCCGGAACCCCCTTTATTCCGCATAACCTGATGCTTTCGGAAGAAATCCGGGAACCGGAGGTGATTGAGGACTGGCTCTCGGAAAAAAAGGGAAAGCGGGTGCATATCCGTGTTCCGAGGAAGGGAAACCGGGAAAAACTGATGGAGCTTGCCATGCGGAACGCCGAAATACTGCTCTCGCAGGATAAAGACCGGATGAAGAGGGAGGCGGCAAAGACGATCGGCGCAGTCGGAGAGGTCGGAGCCTGGCTGGGAATGGAAGCGCCGGAGAGGATTGAATCCTATGATATTTCCAACATCAGCGGTTATCAGAGCGTAGGCTCCATGGTGGTTTACGAGCAGGGCAGACCCAAAAAGGCGGATTACCGGAAATTCCGTATAAAATCTGTCGAAGGACCTAATGACTATGCCAGTATGGAAGAGGTTCTGACCAGAAGATTCCGGCGCGGCCTGAACGAGGACGCAGGGTTTGACCGTCTGCCGGATCTGATCCTGATGGACGGCGGAAAGGGGCAGGTGAATGTGGCCGAAAAGGTTCTCGAAGAGCTGGGTCTGTCTGTCCCGGTTGCCGGAATGGTAAAGGATGACAGACACCGCACACGTGGTTTATACTATAACAATGAGGAAATTCCTGTGCAGACAGATTCCGAGGGATTCCATCTGCTGACAAGGATTCAGGACGAGACCCATCGTTTTGCCATTGAATATCACCGGATGCTCCGAGGGAAGGAACAGGTGCATTCGGTTCTGGATGATATCCCCGGAATCGGGAAGAACAGGCGGAAGGAACTGATGCGGAACTATCCGAACCTGGAGGCAATCCGGAAGGCGGATGTGAATGAACTGGCGGCGCTGCCTTCTATGAACCGCAGGGCTGCGGAGAGTGTGCTGGATTATTTAAATAAATCCTGAAGAATATGATTTTTTTCAGGAAGGACAGGAAGAGAAAGACAGTTTAGGAGAAAGACTGGTTTGTGCCTGATGGAAAAGTGCACAGCGGAAACAAAGAAGTTATAAGATACAGATGGCTGCGGAAGGAGGAAAAATGACGAATAAGTACATTACGCTGGAAACGCTTCAGAGGGAAATGGATCTGAAAAATCTGACGCCGGATATCCGGATGGATGTGAACAAGATTACAGTTCCGGAGATTAACAGGCCCGCGCTGCAGCTGACCGGCTACTACGAGCATTTTGCCAATGAACGTGTGCAGATCATCGGGTATGTGGAGTTTTCCTGGCTGCAGCATCTGGATGAAAAGACCCGTGCCTCTGCCTATGAAAAATTCCTCTCGCATGGGGTGCCCTGTGTGATCTTTACGACATCCATGCAGCCGGGAGAGGATCTTTTGGATCTGGCTCACAAATATCAGGTTCCGACTTTCGCGACGGAGCGGACGACTTCGGATTTTTCCGCGGAAATTATCCGCTGGATGAATGTCCAGCTGGCGCCGACCATTTCTATACACGGGGTTCTGGTCGATGTGTTCGGCGAGGGGGTATTGATTATGGGTGAGAGCGGCATCGGGAAAAGCGAGGCCGCGCTGGAGCTGATCAAGAGGGGACATCGTCTGATTACGGATGACGTGGTTCAGATCAGCCGTGTCAGCGATGTCACGCTGGTGGGAACATCTCCGGATATCACCCGCCATTTTATTGAGCTTCGTGGTATCGGTATTATCGATGTCAAGACATTGTTCGGTGTCGAGAGTGTAGAAAAGACCCATTCTATTGATCTGGTGATCAAGCTGGAGGAGTGGGATAAGGACAAGGTTTATGACCGTCTTGGCCTGGAAGAGGAGTATACAGAGTTTCTGGGAAACCGGGTCGTCTGTCATTCCCTGCCCATCCGTCCAGGCCGGAATCTGGCTGTTATTGTAGAGACGGCTGCCGTTAACCACAGGCAGAAAAAGATGGGCTACAACGCCGCACAGGAGCTGTACCGGAGGGTACAGGAAAACCTTTCAAAAAAACGCTCCGCGTCTGAAGATTCTGCCGCACCCGGAGATAATTGAGACGCCCGTTCCAGAGCGGGAGGTCCGGCAGATGTGCAGCTGTTAAGAAGGAGGAATATATGGATTTAGGAAAAGCCGGTGTGATAGCGGAAGGAGAAGCACTGGAGTCCTCGGCGCCGCGGGTCGGCTACCGGGTCGTGGTTGTGCTGCTGAGGGCGCTCCTTATTGCTTTTCTGAGCTTTATCATCCTCGGAATCTGCATGGCGGCAGGAGCTTACAGGGGAATCATTGATGATACCCCTGAAATTTCGGATGCCAATATCATGCCCATGGGCTTTGCTTCCTTTATATATGACAGGGATGGAAATGAGGTCCGAAAACTGAATTCCGTGAACGGAAACCGGGTTTCCGTATCGCTGGATGAAATCCCCCTGAATATGCAGCATGCCATTGTTGCCATTGAGGACTCTCGTTTTTACGAGCATAACGGGGTAGACCCGCATGGAATGATCCGTGCGGTCATCGTGGCGCTCAGCTCCGGTTTTTCCCGTTCAGAAGGAGCCAGTACCATTACGCAGCAGCTGCTGAAGAACAATGTCTTTACCGGCTGGATGACAGAGACAAAAACCCAGAGGATTGAGAGAAAGATACAGGAGCAGTATCTGGCCGTGGAGCTGGAAAAGTCCCTGCGGGAGGCTGGGGAAGATCCCAAGGCGGTGATTCTGGAGAATTACCTGAATACGGTAAACTTCGGGAACGGAGCCTATGGCGTACAGACTGCTGCCCAGACCTATTTCGGAAAAAATGCCAGGGATCTTACCCTTTCCGAGTGCGCGGTTCTGGCGGCTATTCCGCAGAATCCCAGTCAGTTCAATCCCATCCTGTATCCGGAGGAGAACGCCTCCCGTATGCACACGGTTCTGGAATATATGCTGGAACAGAACTATATTACCCAGGACGAGTACAATGAGGCCATGAGCGACAACGTTTATGACCGCATCAAGGAAAATTCAGCTTCTGTCTCCACCGAGGAGGAAGTATACTCTTATTTTGTTGATGAGCTGATTTCCCAGGTAAAACAGGACTTGATGGCGCAGAAGGGCTATACAGAGGCTCAGGCGAACAGTGCCATTTACAGCGGCGGTCTGAAAATCTACTCCACCGAGGATCCGGCGGTACAGTCTGTCATGGAGAGCGAGTTTACCAATCCGGATAACTTCCCGGAAGGCTCGGAGGTCGGGCTGGACTGGGCGCTCACCGTGGACAAGGCAGACGGATCACGGGTGAACTACAGTCGGGAAATGCTTCAGACTTATTTCCAGGAGCAGGGAGACGAGAATTTTGATCTGAATTTCAGCTCGCAGGAGGAAGCCCAGAGCTATGTGGATCAGTACAAGGCGGCGGTTGTCGGCGAGGGAGATACGATTGTCGCGGAGCGGATCAGCTTTGTTCCGGAACCGCAGGCATGTATGACCGTAATAGACCAGTCAACCGGAGAAGTAAGGGGGATTGTGGGCGGCCGCGGAGAAAAGACCGGAAGTCTAACCCTGGACCGCGCTACGGATTCCAAGCGGCAGCCCGGATCTACCTTCAAAATTCTGTCCACGTACGGGCCGGCGCTGGAGCGCGGGGAGATTACGCTTGCCACGACAGAGACGGATGACCAGTTTAATTACAGCGACGGGCAGGAGGTAAAAAACTCGGATAACACGCATCATGGCACTATGACGGTTCGCAAGGCCATCGAGACATCGAATAACGTCATAGCGGCCAAGCTGATTACGCAGATTACGCCGGAGGTCGGCTATGATTATCTGACAAGGCTGGGGATTACCACCCTGGACAGCGACAAGGATACGACGCAGTCCCTTGCCCTCGGCGGCATTACAAACGGGGTGTCAAATCTGGAGCTTACGGCGGCCTATGCGGCGGTTGCCAACAAAGGCGTATACAACAAGCCTGCATTTTACACGAAGGTGACGGACCGCAGCGGTAACGTCCTTCTGGAGAACGCGTCCTCCGGAACCAAGGTGTTTAAGGAATCCACCGCATATTTGCTTACCAGTGCCATGGAGGATGTCATGAAGGCGGGAACCGGGACGCAGTTCCAGATGGAAGACACGTCTATTGCGGTGGCGGGAAAGACCGGGACGACGGATTCTTATAAGGATCTGGTCTTTGTAGGATATACACCGTACTATACCTGCGGAATCTGGACCGGATATGATACAAACGAGGAGCTGTCCGAAAACGAGAGACAGTACATCAATACCCTCTGGACGAACGTGATGAACCGGATTCACGAAGGCAAGGCCGCCAAGAACTTCGCTGTTCCGGGCAGTGTGGAGGAGGTCAGTATCTGCTCGCAAAGCGGACTTCTGGCGGGAACCGGATGTCCGGTGTCGACAGAGTATTTCGCAGAAGGAACGGCCCCGACAACGGTCTGCACGCAGCACATTCCGACGCCCGTTCCGACGGTTGCTCCGACAGTAGCACCGGATATAACGCAGGAGGTTTCCCAGGGGGATGACGCCGGAACCTACGACGGCACGAATGGTACCGGCGAGGACAGCGGAGCAGGCACAGGGGGAAATATCTGGCAGACCATTCAGAATCTGTTCGGCGGAGGAGATACCTCCGGCACAGATACGGAAACAGGACAGTGACACCGTTATAGCGGGAAGTCTGCTGCTGCCGGAAAAAACTCCGAAGAACCGGAAAAAGAAGCCTTACAGAGCGGAATGAGCGGAAGATGGAGAGATACAGAGCAGTTTACAGGGGCGGAGACGGCAGATACGAGGAGAAAAAATCTGTATTTCTGTCGTCGGTCCGTCCGGTAAAAACAGAAGAAGAGGCTGTGGCTTTTATAGAGTCTGTCCGGAAAAAACACTGGGACGCCAGACATACGTGCTGGGCTTATTCGGTGGACCCGGAGCACCCGGTGCTCCGGGCTTCGGACGACGGGGAGCCGCAGGGAACGGCCGGAAGGCCGATTCTGGATGTGCTGGACGGGGCGGGGCTGAGAAACGCAGTTATTACTGTAACCCGGTACTTTGGAGGGACTCTTCTGGGCACCGGGGGGCTGGTCAGGGCGTACACGGCAGCAGCCTCGGACGGTTTAAAGAACAGTATTCTGGCGGATAAGATTTACGGCTGCCGGGTCATGCTGGCCACCGACTACAATGGAGTCGGGAAGCTGCAGTATTTTCTTGCGCAAAATAAAATCCCCGTCCTTGGGGCGGAATATGCGGAGGATGTCCGCACAGAGGTGATTCTTCCTGCAGGGCAGGAAAAAGACCTCACGGCAGAGCTTGCGGAGCTGACTGCCGGCCGCGGGAGGACGGAGATTATCAGGTACACCTGGTATATGCAGGCGGATGGCAAGATTATTCCGGAGGACTGATCAGATCCGTTCCGGTTCCGGATAATCGGTGCCGAAGGTTTCCACTGTGATGGAGCGGATTTTTTGTTCCTCCACAGGGCGGTCCATATAATCGGTTCGGACAGAGGCGATTTTATCTACCACATCGCCGCCCTCTGTTATTTTTCCGAAGGCAGCGTACTGGCCGTCCAGATAGGGAGCGGCTTTGTGCATGATGAAAAACTGGCTTCCGGCGGAGTCCGGATCCATGGCTCTTGCCATAGAGAGCACGCCCTCCGTGTGAGAAAGATCATTGTGGAATCCGTTGGAAATGAACTCTCCTTTAATGGAGTAGCCCGGTCCTCCAGTTCCGTTTCCCTCCGGGTCTCCGCCCTGGATCATAAAACCGGAAATGACTCTGTGAAAAATCAGCCCGTCATAAAAACCGCGTGAGACCAGGGAGATAAAGTTATTGACGGTATTGGGTGCTTTGTCCGGATACAGCTCGGCTTTCATGACATCGCCGTTTTCCATTGTAATAGTGACTACAGGATTGGACATCTGTTGACAGCTCCTTTCGTTTGATGGCGTTCATTATAACAGATATGCAGAGAAAGAGACAGAAGAAAATGATAAAAGAAACCAGCAGCCCGGAGCAAACCTTTGCCTTTGCCAGAAGTCTGGGAGAGAGGGCGGAAGCAGGACAGATTTACACACTGAACGGAGATCTGGGGGCAGGAAAAACCGTATTCGCCCAGGGCATGGCCGCGGGGCTGGGAATTACCGATCCGGTCACAAGCCCGACCTTTACGATTGTCCAGGAGTACGCAGGAGGGCGACTGCCGCTCTACCACTTCGATGTCTACCGGATTGAAGAGCCGGAAGAAATGGAAGAAGTCGGGTTTGACGACTATCTCTATGGAGATGGGATCTGCCTGATTGAATGGGCGGAGCAGGTGCGGGAGCTTCTGCCGGAAAATATTATTTCTGTGACCATTACAAAAAATCCGGAGAAGGGGTTTTCCTACCGGAAGATTGAACTGGAAGGACTTTCAGAATGAGATTGCTTGCGCTGGACAGCTCCGGGCTGGTTGCCTCTGTGGCTGTTCTTGAAAACGACGGACTGCTTGCGGAGTACTCCGTGAATTACAAAAAGACGCATTCGCAGACCTTGCTGCCCATGCTCGATGAAGTCATGCGGATGCTTGGAATTCCCAAAGGAGGTCTGGATGCCATTGCCATAGCAAAGGGACCGGGATCCTTTACGGGACTGCGGATCGGGGCTGCCACTGCAAAAGGACTTGGGCTTGCCCTGCAGATTCCGATCATTCCGGTTGAGACGGTGGACGCTCTCGCGTATAATTTATATGATACGGAGGGGCTTATCTGTCCTATGATGGACGCACGCAGGGCACAGGTCTATACCGGGATCTACTGTTTCCGGGATCACATGCTCCAGGTGCTCTGTCCGCAGAAGCCGGAGGCGGCCGAAGAGATCGTGCAGGAACTGAACCGGATGGGAAAACCGGTAACAGTTCTCGGCGACGGCGCGGACGTCTGCA
Organism: uncultured Lachnospiraceae bacterium; assembly: GCA_902756775.1. GTDB lineage: Bacteria > Bacillota > Clostridia > Lachnospirales > Lachnospiraceae > Bilifractor. The sequence continues at coordinate 21,310 of CACVSR010000011.1, forward strand.
GGGAAATACTGGGAAGACAGCTGCGGGTGCCCTGGTCTGTGGCACCTGCCCACTTGCAGAAGCAGAGAGCCGGCGCTGTGGGAGCGCTGGCCATGGAGCGGCTCTGCGGGAACACAGAGGGGAGAAAGCAGGGGATCATCCTGCATCCGGAATTGCTGACGGATCCGGACTCCTTTGCCCCGGAGTATCTGCGGAAGTCTCAGGCAGAGAGGGAGCGGGAGGCCAGAATGAAAGCTTCGCAGGAAAAAAATGCGGGGAACAGAATGACCGGTTCTTCTTCTCTCGAAAGGAGCGGCAGGAAGTGAGTCCGATAAGAATCCGCCCCATGACAGAAAGCGATCTGGATCAGGTAGTGCTTCTGGAACAGAAAAATTTTTCCAGACCGTGGAGCAGGAAGAGTTTCCTGGAGATGCTGTCCTCCGGAGATGCCATATTTCTGGCAGCTGTTCCGGAAGAAGACGCGGATCGCGTTCTGGGATACTGCGGCCTGGTGCAGTCCCTGGACACAGGGGATATTACGAATGTTTCCGTCGATCCGGAGCAGAGGGGGAAGCGGATTGGCACATGCCTTCTGGAAGAACTGATCCGCAGAAGCTCGCGGCAGGGGGTGTGGAAAATATTCCTGGAGGTGCGCAGGGGCAATGTTCCGGCGAACCACCTGTATGAATCCCACGGATTCCGTCAGGTAGGAATTCGGAAACAATATTATGCAGACCCGGTGGAGGATGCCAGGGTACTGTGCAGAGACGAGGAGGAAGAAAACTGATGTTTACCCCGGAATTTGACTTGTTTATGGCTGTGCTTCTGGGCGTCCTGGCCGTTGTATTCTTTATGGGAAAAGGAAGAGGAATCCTGGATGCCTTTTCCGGTAAATATAAGGATAAAAGAAGAGATCCTGTCGAAGAGCGGAAATACCAGACGGCGGTCGGCGTTTTTCTGATTATCCTTGGAGTGACAGAGCTTCTTATGGCCTTTATTCAGCAGCCTTTTATGGGAATCGTGTGTGTTGTGATTTCCATTGCCGACCTTGTTTTTATTATGATGTATGTCCGGAGACACTGATGGATACGGGAACCTTTGCCGAAGAGGAGGCTTTTTGACACCGTGATGTATCTATAGTGGAAGCCCTGGCTGCGGGGCATGAAGAGTTGTTTTTGACGTGAGGGAAGAACCATGAATTTTTTAACACCGCAGATTGTACAGACGGCACTGGAGGTGGGGCTGATTTACGGATTGGTCGCGCTCTCCCTGTTTATCAGCTTTAGTATACTGGATATCTGCGATCTGTCCACGGACGGCTGTTATACGCTGGGATGTGCGGTCGGAGCCGTTGTGACAATCGCGGGACACCCGGTTCTTGCGCTTTTTGCATCTGTTGCGGCGGGCATCTGTTCGGGATATGTCACCGCGCTTCTGCAGACGAAATTCGGTGTCCAGAGCATTCTGGCCGGCATTATCGTAAACACAGGCCTGTACACCATAAACCTGGCAGTTATGGGCTTTTCCTCCAATCTGCCCATTTTCGGGACGGACACGGTATTCACTCTGGTAAAAGGAATCAGCAAGGCAGCCTGGTGGCAGGAGTGGAGCAGTCTTGTTTTTTTGGCGCTTCTTTTGATGCTGATTGTTCTTTTTATCAAATGGTTTCTGGGAACCCGTCTGGGACTTTCCATCCGTGCAACCGGCGACAGTCCTGCCATGGTTCGGGCGTCATCCATCAATCCGCAGTTTACCGTGACAGTCGGCCTGTGCTTTGCCAATGCCATGACAGGGCTGGCCGGTTCGCTGATCGGTCAATACAATAAAACCTCCGATATCAATCTGGGTACCGGAATGGTTACGATTGCGCTGGCTTCTCTGATTATCGGAGAGACCATTTCCAGAAAAAGCGGCAATATGCTCTGGAGAATCTCCTGTGTGATCCTGGGCTCCTGCCTGTACCGGTTTATTATTTCCATTGCGCTCCGGCTGAAGGTGCCGACGGAGGCCTTCAAGCTGGTATCTGCGGTTATCGTTGCGATCGCCTGCGCGGCGCCCGCGGCAAAGGATCAGATCGCGCTGCAGCGGAAAAAAGCCGCAGCCATGCGGGAACACAGGAAGATGTCGGAAGAGGAGGCAAAATAACGATGCTCAGACTGCTGCACCTTTCAAAGGTTTTTAACAGAGGGACGGTAAATGAAAAGGTTGCGCTGGACGATCTCTCTCTGGAACTGAAGGACGGAGATTTTGCCACGATTGTCGGATCGAACGGAGCCGGAAAATCGACGATGTTCAATGCGATTGCCGGAAGCTTTTTCGTGGACAGGGGAATGATTGAGCTGGACGGCCAGGACATCACGTTTATTCCGGAGCATGTCCGCAGCCGTTTTATCGGCCGCCTTTTTCAGGATCCGCTGATGGGAACTGCCCCGCATATGACAATAGAAGAAAATCTGGCGGTCGCCTATCTGCGGGCGTCCACCAGGAGACACGATGTATTCAGCCGGGTGACGAAAAAGGAAAAAGGGCTGTTCCGGGAACAGCTGGCCCTTCTCCATATGGGGCTGGAGGATCGGATGAAAAATCCGGTAGGGCTTCTTTCCGGTGGGCAGCGGCAGGCGCTCACCCTGCTTATGGCCACCGTGGTCACGCCGAAGCTGCTGCTTCTGGACGAGCACACAGCCGCCCTGGATCCGGCCACAGCGGAAAAGGTTCTGGATCTGACGAAAAAAATCGTAAAAGAGCGGAACATCACCTGCCTGATGGTTACACATAACATGAGTCAGGCACTGGAGCTGGGAAACCGGACGCTGATGATGAGCGGCGGCAGGGTGGTCTTCAGTGCAGAGGGGGAGGAACGGGAAGGAATGACCGTGGATGACCTTCTGGAGAAATTCACGCAGGGCTCCGGATCGGCTCTGGACAATGACCGGATTCTTCTCTCGACAGAGCAGGGCATTTGACAGAGTGGCCTTTTCTCATTTATATTGCTGTATAGTTTCGGCCTTCGGGCAAAAGCAGAGGAGTTTTTTTCGGGGACAACACGTAGGAGCATGGAGTGACGCGCTGGCGGCGCGGGAGTGTGTATGAATATCTATAATCTGTTTGCATTGTGCGGAGGACTTGCGTTTTTCCTCTTCGGAATGAATGTCATGTCCAATTATCTGGAGAAAATGGCCGGCGGACGTCTGGAGTCTGTTTTGAAAAAAATGACCTCCAGCAAATGGAAAAGTCTTGTACTGGGTGCGGTAGTAACGATTGCCATCCAGTCCTCTTCCGCGCTTACGGTTATGCTGGTCGGCCTGGTCAATTCCGGCATCATGGAAATCGAGCAGACCGTCTGTGTGATTATGGGTTCGGATTTCGGCACAACGCTGACCGCCTGGATCCTGTCTCTCTCCGGTATCCGGTCTGACAATTTCTTTATCTCCATGCTGAAGCCGGAGAATTTTTCACCCATTGTCGCGCTGATCGGCGTGTTTCTGATTATGGGGGGAAAATCCCAGAAAAAGAAAGACATCGGTACCATTCTCTGCGGTTTTGCGGTGCTGATGTACGGCATGACCATCATGTCCGATGCGGTTTCTCCGCTTGCAGAGATGCCACAGTTCCAGAAAATTCTTGTCGCTTTTGATAATCCGATCATCGGAGTTCTGATCGGGACGGCTTTTACCGGCATTATTCAGTCTTCCGCGGCTTCCATCGGTGTGCTGCAGGCTCTCTCCCTTACCGGTTCCATCAGCATAGGTATAGCCATACCGCTGGTTATGGGCGCCAATATCGGCACCTGTGTGACGGCAATCCTTTCCGGTATCGGGGTAAGCCGAAAGGCAAAACGAGTGCCTGCGATCCATATCGGAATCAAGATTATCGGAACGGTGGTCTGGCTGGTTCTTTATTTTGTTCTTCGCTATCTGATCCGTATGCCTTTCTTTGAAAGTACGATATCGTCCCTGGGAGTCGCTGTTTTTCATTCCGTATTCAATGTCGGCACCATTCTATTCCTGCTTCCGTTTTCCGGGAAACTGGTTGTCATGGCGGAAAAGCTGGTTCCCCTGCGGGAAGAGGATGCGCAGTCGCCGCAGGTGCTGCTGGATGAGAGACTTCTGCTTTCGCCGGGGCTGGCGGTTCGTCAGTGCAGGGAAAAAACCAGAGAGATGGCCAGCCTTGCCAGGGATTCCTTCCATCAGGCGCTGGCTCTTTTTGAGGAGTACAGCAAGGAGTCGGCGGAGAGAATTTCAGCCATGGAAGAACAGCTGGATTATCTGGAGGATGAACTGGATACCTTCCTGATCCGTCTTTCCAGCCGGGAACTGGCTGATGACGACAATAACGCCGTTTCCGAGATGCTACACAGCATCAATGATTTCGAGCGGATCGGGGATCATGCGATTAACATGACCAAGCTGGCTCAGGAGATGCATACGAAAAAACTGAAATTCTCGGCGGAGGCAGAGGCAGAGCTTGTTGTTCTGAGAAATGCACTGGAAGAGATTCTGATCATGACGGTGGATTCCTTTGCCAGGGATGATGATACAGAGGCGGACAAAGTCGAACCGCTGGAAGAGGTGATAGACGATCTGACCAAAGAGATCAAGAATCACCATGTGGATCGTCTTCAGGCGGGCATCTGTCGGCCGGAGCTGGGCATCCTGCTGACGGATTATCTGACAAACTGCGAAAGAGTCAGCGACCACTGCTCCAATGTGGCCGTGTGCATTATCCAGACCCGGAATTCATCCTTTGAGACGCACAGCTATCTGAATGAACTGAAAAACGGGAATGAGCCGGAGTTTGTAGATGAATTTGAGTCCTTCCGGGAAAAATATCAGCTTCCTGCTTATGTTCCGCCGAAAAAGAAAAAGAAAAAGGGCGTGGACAAGGACTCCGTAAAGGGAGACAGAAAGAAAAAGAAAAGTTCGGAAAAGAGTGTCATCCCGGCTGCAGAAGCAGTCGGACGGAAGGAAAAGGCAGCCCTGAAAAAACAGAGGGTGCTATGAGCGGGGCCGGTCTGATCCGCCGGAGATTCGTTTTTTCCGGGGAGGTGCAGGGAGTCGGTTTTCGGTATCGGGCAAAGATGTTTGCCGGGGAACTTGGAATCACCGGATGGGTGGAAAACCAGTGGGACGGGACAGTTGTCATGGAGGCGCAGGGCACCTGGGAACAGCTGTACCGATTGATCCGGGAGCTGCAGGAAGCACGCTTTATCGAGATCAGCCGGATTGAGAAAAAGACAATTCCTGTTGAAGAACACGAATATTATTTTGAAACCAGATAAGCCGCGGTACCCCCGCGGCTTTTTCAGATAGAAAAAGATAGAAAAATCCACAAAGTGCATAAACGAAACGTTGCAAGCCATGCGCTTTTTTGATAAAATTGCAGTATTCGTAGACGGCATCTATGTGTTTTTATGGTAATTATTCAGCACCCCCCAGAAAACTGATGAAATCCGGACGGAGAGCTTGCTCGCCGGACGGTTTCAGAAGTTTTCTGAGGGGCGGACAAGCGGCGAAGCCGCTCTGACCGCCCATCGTTTTCAGTATGAGGTGAGAGAAATGGCGGCAACAATCAAGGACATCAGCAGGGAAACCGGTCTGTCACTGGCAACGATTTCAAAGTATCTGAACGGCGGGAACGTTCTTCCGAAAAACCGGGAGAAAATAGACGCTGCCATAGAAAAGCTGCATTATCAGGTCAATGAGATCGCCAGGGGACTGGTGACAAACCGCACGAAAACCATCGGGGTGATCTGTTATAATGTCGCCAGTATTTTCAACGGGACGCTGGTCAGCTATATCGGGGCGGAATTAAGCAGACAGGGGTACGGAATGCTTATCTGTGATTCCCGCAATAATGAGGAACAGGAGGCGGAGAATATCCGCTTTCTCGTGAACAAGAAGGTGGACGGCATCATTATAACTCCGGTGGCGCACACCGCAGAGTTCCTTTCTCCGGCAGATGAGTCGGATATCCCGGTGGTTCTTCTTGACCGCAGGGTCAGCGGGTCGGAATATGACAGTGTGACGGTCAATAATCAGCAGGCAGCCTACCTTGCCGGAAAGTATCTGCTCCGGAAACGACACAGGAAAATTGCGGCGATCGCCTCAAAGATCGAGTATACCGGAATCCAGCGTATGAGCGGTCTGGAACTGGCCATGTCGGAGTACGCTCTTTCGATCCCTCCGGAGTACCTGAAGCTGGGGCGCCATTCGGTGGAGCATGGGTACTGCAGCATGAAGGAGCTGCTGCGGCTGGAGAATCCGCCGACAGCCGTTTTTCTGACGAACTATGATCTGAATCTGGGGGCTGTTATGGCTCTCAATGAGGAAGGGGCGGACTGTCCCGGCAGCATCTCTATGCTGGGGTTTGATGACCTGATTCTGCCGCATATCATGAAGCCGGATCTGACGGTCGTCGCACAGCCGATGGAAGAAATGGGACGGAAAGCAGTAGAGCTGGTGCTTCACCGGCTGGAACTGAAACATGAAAAAAAAGAAGAGCCGTTCCAGAGCATCGTATTTAATGCGGCTCTGAAGGAGGGGGATTCTGTCCGGGATCTTGCGGAACCGGAATCCCAGAGGAGGAAAAAATGAGCGAAAAAAAAGCGTTTGGAACAACAGAAGACGGGAAACAGGCATCCCTGTATACCATAAGGCGGGGCGCCTGTGAAGCGGATCTTACGGATTTCGGGGCGTCCCTTGTCGCTTTTCGGACAGAGGATAAAGATGGCAGGCCGACAGATGTTGTGCTGGGCTATGACGATGTCCGAGGCTATGAGGGGGGAGACGCCTCCATGGGCGGCAGTGTAGGGAGAAACGCGAACCGGATCGACGGAGCTTCCTTTTCCATGAATGGAAAAATGTTCAAACTGGACCGGAATGAAGGGGAAAACAATCTTCACAGCGGATGGAACCGGTATGAAAAGCGGATCTGGAAAACGGAAGGAGTGTCCGGAGATGGAACTTCCATTACCTTTTCGCTGTACTCCCCGGACGGTGATCAGGGTTTTCCCGGAAATCTGGTGATTTCCGTAACCTACTCTTTCCCGGAGGAGGGCGCCCTGCAGCTGCGCTGGCGTGCGCAGGCCGATCAGGATACCGTCTGCAATCCTACCAATCACAGCTATTTTAATCTGAACGGACAGGGAAGCGGGACAGATATTTGCGGACACCAGGTGCAGATTTTTGCGGAGCAGTTCACTCCTGTCAGAAAGGGAGGAATACCGACCGGAGAGCAGAAGAATGTGGAGGGAACTCCGTTCGACTTCCGCAGTCCGAAAGAAATCGGAGAGGATATCGAAAGCGCGGACGAACAGCTGAAGCTGACAGGCGGGTATGATCACAATTATGTGCTCACGGAAAGCCGGGGTCAGATGAGGAGGGTCGCCGTCGTTTTTGCACCGGAGACCGGTCTGAAGATGGATGTCAGCACGGATGAGCCCGGCCTGCAGTTCTACACAGGTAACTTTTTGAAGAAGCAGAAAGGCAAAGCCGGAGCCGTTTATGGCTTCCGTTCCGGCTTTGCCATGGAGACGCAGTATTTTCCGGATGCGGTTAACCTCCCGCAGTTTGCCCAGCCCGTGCTGAAGGCAGGAGAGGCATTTCAGTCTGTGACCGTCTATCGTTTCAGCAGGGTGCTTTCCTGATTTCTGATTTTTTCTTATGCCATCTGTTCCGGCTTCGCCGTTTCGCAGCTGCTCCAGGAGTCCGCGGAGGACGCGCCGGACAGAGAACAAGGAAAAGATTCGGCAGTACGTGCAGCTTCTGAAAGCTCTGCCTGTGAAGTAAAATCATCATAATAAACCGAAGTCATACCAGATGCCATCGGCGGCAGCAGGAATAGTATACAAAACCTGCTGCTTTTTTTTGACCACATCTTACAAAGTTGAAGACTGCATGGGAAAAGTATTGAAAACGTTTCCAACCTGTGCTATTCTCCAATCATAGAAAACGTTTCCAATCCGATAAATAAAAGCGTTTGCCGGGTTGGATGAAAACGGTTTCAAGAACCCGCTACCAAGAGGTAAAGGATATAAAAGGAGGAACAAGAACATGAAAAAGAGAGTTCTCAGCATTGTGCTTGGAACAACCATGGCAGCTTCCATGCTGGCAGCCTGCGGCGGCTCTTCGTCTGCAGCGTCTTCCGCAAGCAGCAGCGC
>CACVSR010000012.1 GCA_902756775.1 uncultured Lachnospiraceae bacterium
ACGCAAGAAGAATGACTCCGTCGCCAAGCTTCTGTTTCAGCTCGTCTCCAAGGCTGCGCAGCTCGTTCATGTTTACATTCTCCAGCGCAGATGCCAGAACCTTTACGCCGTCCACATCCTGAACCTTGTTCATGATATCTCCCAGCGCATCCCTGGCTGCCTTGCTTTTCAGCGATTCATTCTCGGAGCGCGCCTCCTTCAGTTCCTTCTGAAGTCTGCCGATATGCTCCGGCACCTCCGACGGACTGGTTTTCAGAAGATCCGCCGCCTCATTCAGTTTTTTCTCCAGCCCCTCAATATAAACACGGACATTTTCTCCCGTCAGCGCCTCGATCCTTCTGACACCGGCAGCTACGCCGCTCTCGGAAATAATCTTAAAAGAACCGATCTGGCTGGTATTCTTTACATGCGTACCGCCGCACAGCTCTGTGGAGAAATCTCCCATGCGGACAACCCGTACCATATCGCCGTACTTCTCTCCAAACAGAGCCATCGCGCCTGTCTTGCGGGCCTCTTCCAGCGTCATAACCTCTGTTACGACATCCAACCCTTCCAGAATCTCTTTATTGACCAGATCCTCTGTCTTTTTGATCTCTTCCGAGGTCATCGCCTGGAAGTGGCTGAAATCAAACCTTGTGCGTCCTGCGTCCTGATAGGAACCCGCCTGCTCTACATGGGTACCCAGCACCTCTCGCAGCGCTTTCTGAAGAAGGTGAGTCGCACTGTGGTTCCGGCAGATTGCCATTCGGTTTCCGGCATCCACCTCCAGGCGAACCAGATCTCCCTGTTTCAGCATTCCCTTTTCCACATACCCGATGTGTGCGATTTTATTGCCAGCTACATGCTCGGTGGCAGTCACACGGAATACGGCAGCTCCCTTCCCAAGGGCAGCGCCCTCCGTCCCGCTGTCATCGCCAAGCACTATACGGCCGATATCTCCGACCTGTCCGCCCATGGTTCCGTAGAACGGAGTCTCCAGCGTGATCACAGCACCCTTCTGTCCGTCAGAAAGAGCCTGCACAACGGCATCCTCTTCGCCGTCCTCGGACGCAAAGGCCGCAAGTGCCGCAATTTTGCTGTCACAGACGGTTTTATCATATCCGACAAAAACCGAATTGACAGAAGGATCCATCTCCTCATAAACGGTAGCCGAAGCGCCCATATAGGTGGAGGACTTTCCTGATTTCTTGCGGTCCTCTCGCGCGGTGTCCTTCTGATGCTTCATGGCAGCCTGGAAGCCAGCCTCGTCCACGGAAAAGCCCCGCTCCTCCAGAATCTCCCTCGTATTATCCAGCGGAAAACCATAGGTATCGTACAGCCGGAACGCGTCCTCTCCGGAAAGCTCTTTGCTGCCTTCCTTTTCCAGCCTGTCCTCCATCTCCTGAAGAATCTCCATGCCCTGCTCATAGGTCTTTTCAAACTTATCCTCTTCCGCCTGGATAACCTTCAGGATAAAATCTCTCTTTTCCTCCAGCTCCGGATATCCGTCCCTGGATTCCGCAATTACGTTCTCCGCCAGCTTTGTCAGGAAGGATCCGCTGATTCCCAGCTTTCTTCCGTGGCGTACCGCACGGCGGATAATACGGCGCAGCACATAGCCCCTTCCGTTATTGGACGGCATAATACCGTCCGAGATCATAAAGGTCATGGCTCTGGCATGATCGGTACAGATACGGACAGAAACATCTGTCTGCTCTGTTCCCGGCTGCTCGTAGCTGATTCCGCCCGCAAGAGTGCAGACAAGATCACGCAGGGACTTCAAGGTATCCACATCAAAAATAGAACCCACTTCCTGCACCGCTACAGCAAGACGCTCCAGACCCATTCCGGTATCAATATTCTTCTGCGCCAGATCCGTGTAGTGGTTGTGTCCGTCGTTGTTAAACTGGGAGAACACAATATTCCAGACCTCCATGAAACGGTCTCCCTCGCCGCCCATGACATCCTCCGGCCCATTGCCGAATTCCGGTCCGCGGTCATAGTAAATCTCGCTGCATGGCCCGCAGGGTCCGGATCCGTGCTCCCAGAAGTTATCCTCTTTGCCGAACTTATAAATCCGCTCCGCCGGAATATGCATGTCGTTCAGCCAGATCTGATAGGCCTCGTCGTCATCCACATAGACAGAAGGATAGAGACGATCCGCATCCAGTCCGACCACTTCCGTCAGAAACTCCCATGCCCAGGGAATCGCCTCCTTTTTGAAATAATCACCAAAGGAGAAATTACCCAGCATCTCAAAATAGGTGCCGTGACGGGCTGTTTTGCCGACATTCTCCAGATCACCGGTGCGGATGCACTTCTGGCAGGTGGTTACCCTTCTTCTGGGGGGTATTTCCTGTCCGGTAAACCACGGCTTCATGGGAGCCATACCGGAATTGATAATAAGAAGAGAATTGTCGTTATGCGGAATCAGCGAAAAACTGTTCAGACGCAGACATCCCTTTGTCTCAAAAAAATGAAGAAACATCTCCCGGAGCTCGTTCACTCCGTACTTTTTCCTTGGTGCCATAATATTTTCCCTTTTTATCCGCCTGAAAACAGGCTGAAATTCTGATGATATAGTAACCACGCCCCACAGGAAAGACTGCCGGAAACGGCAGAAACCCCTGTTCACGCAATGTAAAATAATAACACGAACCCGGACAGTTTGCAATTACCCTGTCAGTTCCGAAAAACCGATTCATGAATTGTATCAACCGGATTTGCACCATATAAAACTGAAATGATAAGACGGGACATCGTCCAAAAATGACCGAATCCTCCGCATCCGCAGAGTTTCCGGCCATTTTCATTCATTACAGATATCGCGTTTTCAAAATGATTCCGCTTTCTGCGTCCTGGCTGCGCTTATCGTTTTTACTCTTTGTCTGCCAGCACGACCTTGCGGATATTTTTCTTTCCTTTCTTAATCAGCAGTCCCTCTTTCGGGATGTCCTGCTTCTTTACCTCGTAGGTAAAGTCGTCTATTTTGCTGTCTCCCACGCTGATGCTGTGGTCCTTGGTGATGGCTCTTCTTCCCTCAGAACGAGAGGCGGCCTGCCCGGTTTTTACCAGAAGGCTGATGATGTCTATACCGTCGTTCTCGTTGAAGTCCTCTGCGGTAAGCTCCACGGAAGGAACGGTGTCCAGACTTCCGGAACCCATGAAGACAGCCTTTGCTCCGGCCTCCGCCTTCTTCGCCTCATCCTCGCCGTGCACCAGAGAGGTCAGCTCATAAGCCAGAATGGATTTCGCCGTGTTCAGCTGGCTTCCCTCCCACTTGTCCATCTCGTCGATCTGTTCCAGCGGAAGGAAGGTCATCATCCGCAGGAATTTCAGCACATCCGCGTCGTCCACGTTTCTCCAGTACTGGTAGAAATCATACGGCGCGTACTTGTCCGGATCCAGCCAGACAGCTCCTCCCGCGGTTTTTCCCATCTTAGTTCCATCGTGCTTCAGAAGAAGGTTGATGGTCAGGGCGTAGGCGTCCTTACTCAGCTTTTTGCGGATCAGGTTGATGCCGCCCAGCATATTGGACCACTGGTCATCACCGCCAAACTGCATCTGGCAGCCGTAATCCTGATACAGACGGTAAAAGTCATAGCTCTGCATCAGCATGTAGGAAAACTCCAGGAAAGAAAGCCCCGTCTGCATACGGTTTACGTAGCAGCGTGCCCGGAGCATCTCGTTTACATTGAACTGGGAACCGATTTCTCTCATAAAATCCAGAAAATTCAGGTCGCGCAGCCAGTCCGCGTTGTTGACAATCTGCGCCTTGCCGGGTCCGAAGTCAATAAAGCGGGACATCTGTTTCCGGAAGCATTCCACGTTGTGGTCGATCATGTCTACGGTCATCATTTTCCGCATATCGGAACGCCCGGAGGGGTCGCCAATCATGGCAGTACCTCCGCCCACCAGTGCAATGGGGCGGTTTCCGGCGTTCTGCAGGCGCTTCATAAGGAGAAGTGCCATAAAATGTCCTACGTGCAGGGAATCTGCGGTCGGGTCGAATCCGATATAAAAGGTTGCCTTGCCGTTGTTAATCAGCTCTGCAATTTCCTTTTCGTCTGTCATCTGTGCCAGCAGACCACGTGCCTGCAGCTCCTCATAGAGTGTCATCGTTTTCCTCCAATTTTTATTTATTATGATGATGCCTGTGCGATAAATCCCGGATCCGGAATCAGACCGTCGCCGTCCGCCGCGGAGGTGGCGAGCCTGTCACAGCGCTCGTTCATCTCATGGCCATTGTGTCCCTTAACCCACACAAAGTTTACCCTGTGCGGCTCCTTTGCCTTTAACAGCCGCTTCCAGAGATCCACGTTCTTGACCGGTTCCTTCTTTCCTCTTGTCCAGCCATTTGCCACCCACCTGTCGATCCAGTGCTCCTGAAAAGGCCGGATCAGGTACTGCGAATCCGAATAAAGCGTCACCTCACAGGGCTTCCGCAGTTCTTCCAGCCCGACGATGGCAGCCATCAGCTCCATCCGGTTATTCGTTGTCTGAATGTACCCCTGGGAGAGCTCTTTCTCGTGAAGTCCTCCTCTGGAATCCATGTACCGGAGGACACATCCGTAACCGCCCGGTCCGTACGGGTTGCCGCGGGCCGCCCCGTCTGTGTAAATATCTACATGCTGCATCGTTTCCTCCCATCCTGATTTACGCGGAAACCGATTTACAGTAATCCTCAAACACCTCCAGGGTTTGATCCAGAATCTCATCGGTATGTGCCAGTGACAGGAACATTGCCTCAAACTGGGACGGAGCCAGATGGATACCGTGCTCCAGCATAAATTTATAATATCCGGCGAACGCCTCTGTATCGGAGGTCTTTGCCAGCTCATAGTTTTTCACCTCCGCGGAGGTAAAGAATACACAGCCCAGAGAGCCGATGTGGCTGACCGTACACGGAAGATCATACTGTCGGATCAGGTTCTCCATACCTCCGTACAGCTTCTCTCCTGCGGCCTCCAGCTTGCTGTAGATGTCCGGATTTTCGGCCAGAAGCTTCAGCTGTTCCATGCCTGCGGCCATGGCGACCGGGTTTCCGGAAAGTGTTCCTGCCTGATAGACCGGTCCAAGCGGAGCGACAAGCTCCATAATTTCCTTTCTCCCGCCGTAGGCGCCGACCGGCATGCCTCCGCCGATAATCTTTCCGTAGGTCACCAGATCCGGTTTAATCTTAAACCTCTCCGCCGCCCCGCCGAAAGCCAGGCGGAAACCGGTGATCACCTCGTCAAAGATAAGAAGTGCGCCGTTCTGCGTGCAGAGCTCGCGCAGTCCCTTCAGGAATCCTTTCTCCGGCAGGACAACACCCATGTTGGCGGCTACCGGCTCCACAATGACGGCGGCTACCTTTCCTTCGTTCGCCTCGAAGAGCTTCTTTACAGAATCCAGATCATTGTACACAGCGGAAAGGGTGTCCGCCGTACAGCCGGCCGGCACGCCCGCACTTCCGGGAATACCGGCCGTCATCAGACCGCTTCCGGCGTCTACCAGCAGGCAGTCGCTGTGTCCGTGGTAATTTCCCGCAAATTTGATGATCTTGTCCCGTTTTGTATAGCCGCGGGCAAGACGGATGGCGCTCATCACTGCCTCTGTTCCGGAGTTCACCATGCGGATCATCTCCACATGGTGAATTCTGGTGCAGATATATTCCGCGATATCCACCTCTGCCTCTGTGGCTGCGCCGAAGCTCAGTCCGTTCTCGCAGGCGCGGATGACCTTGTCCAGCACTTCCGGGTTGTTGTGACCCAGAATCATGGGTCCCCAGGAACAGATATAATCAATATAGCGGCGGCTGTCTGCGTCTATCACATAGGGTCCTGTGGCGCCCTGGATAAAACGGGGCGTCATTCCCACATTGCCGCAGGCACGCACCGGTGAGTTGACCCCGCCGGGAATAAACTTTACCGCTCGGTCCATCAGTTGCTGTGATCTGTCCATCATATTTCCTCCATCCGGTTCCAGGTTCTGTTCCAGTCAAAAATCTATCCGAAAGCACGCCGCAATGCGCGAAAGAGTGAAGATCCGATTCTGCTTCCGCAGTGGCACATACCAGCGGCACAAGAAAAGCTCCTGCATCATTCAGCCGATTACGCCGTCCCTCATCAGCCTTGCAATCCGCTCCGCGTAGTAGGTGATATAGATCTGCGCACCGGCACGGAACGTGGATGTGGCCATCTCGCCGACAATGCGGTCCTCATCAATCCATCCTTTGGAGGCAGCGGCCTTTACCATGGCATACTCCCCGCTTACGCTGTAAGCCGCAACCGGGACATCCACCACGTCGTGAACTTTTGTGACCATATCCAGGAAGGACATGGCGGGCTTCACCATAATAATGTCTGCACCCTCTTCCACATCGGCCAGCGCTTCCTTGATGCCCTCCCTGCTGTTGTGGAAATCCATCTGGTAAGTCTTTCTGTCTCCGAAGGAAGGCGCGGAATCCGCCGCCTCGCGGAAAGGTCCGTAAAAAGCTGAAGCATATTTCACGGCATACGACATGACCGGGATTCCCGAAAAACCGTTCTCATCCAGCTTTGTCCGGATTCCCAGCACACGGCCGTCCATCATATCCGAAGGAGCCACCATGTCCGCCCCTGCCTGTACATGGGAAAGCGCGGTCTGCGCAAGCAGCTCCACCGTGGGATCATTATCCACGTCCTTTCCCTTCAGAAGTCCGCAGTGGCCGTGGGAGGTATACTCGCACATGCAGACATCCGTCACATAGAACAGGTCCGGCACCTCTTTCTTTGCGGCGCGCAGCGCCCTCTGTACAATCCCGTCCGGATTGTAGGCCTCGGAACCTTTTTCATCCTTCTTATCCGGAATACCGAAAAGCATGACACTGCTTACCCCGGCATCCGCCAGCTCATTCAGGATTTCCGGCATACGGTCTATGGAATACCGGTACTGCCCCGGCATAGAAGGGATCTCTTCTTTTTTATTTTCTCCCTCCATCACAAACATGGGATACATCAGAGATGAGGGATCCATACGGGTCTCTCTGACCATTTTTCGTAAAACAGCACTTCCGCGCAGGCGGCGCGGTCTGTACAGTAAATCCATAGCGATACCTCCTGAAATTTTTTTTTTCTGCAATGCCTATTGTAACTGTCTTTTTCACAAACGTCCAGACGCATTCCACATCCTGAGGATTAACTCCGCCAGATCGTCCATGGTGGCTTTTTCCGCCATCTCCGTCTGCATGCCGAAGCTGTCTGCGGTGGCTTTTGTCTGCTTTCCAATGCAGGCGGCGCGCACCTTCGTAAAATCCAGTCCCTCATTGGCCTGCACGAAAGCGCGGACAATGGAAGAGCTGGTAAAGGCGGCGCAGAAAATCCGTCCTTCTTCAAACTCTCTCTTTACATCTACCACATCCTGTTTCCGGTATATAGTCTGATAGGTGGGTATGTCATCCACCTGCGCACCGGCTTCCCGCAGCTGCTCCGCCAGGCTGCGGTTCCCCTTCTCTGCGCGTGGGAGCAGAATTTTTTCTGTCCCGTCCGGATTTTCTTCTTTTATTCTTTTTGCCAGCTCTGCGCCCAGATGATCCCCGTCATAGACAGACGGCATCAGATCCGGCCGGATGCCTCTCTCCCGCAGCGCCTTTGCCGTTCCCTCGCCGATCACGGCAAACCTGGCAGAAGCCAGACTGCGGATATCCTTACCGGACTCCAGCAGACATTCAAAAAACACTTTAACCCCTGTGGGGCTGGTCAGCACAATCCAGGAATACTCCTGCAGATGACCCAGCGCGTTTTCCAGACTCCTGTTGTCCCGAATCGGCCTGGTCTCTACGGCGGGAATTTCCAGAACCTCCGCCCCCATCACACGAAGGCGATGGGACATAGATGAAACAAGCTCTTTGGGTCTGGTGACCAGAACCTTGCAGCCTGCCAGCGGAAGCTTCTCATACCACGCAAAGGTGTCCGCTAACGCACAGACCTTTCCCACCACGATAATAGCCGGCGTCTCCACGCCCTGCCTTTCCACTTCCTCCTGCAGCGTGGAAACCGTGGCGACAATTCGCTTCTGTCCCGCGGTCGTGCCTTTCTGGAGGACAGCGGCGGGCATCTGCGGATCCATCCCCGCATCCGTCAGCCCCCTACAGATATCCGGAAGCGATGCCACCCCCATCAGGAAAACAAGCGTGCCCTCTGTCTCCACCAGAGCGCGGAAGTTGATATCATATGCCTGCCCCTCTCTCTTATGCCCGGTAATGATGTGCAGGGAGGACGTATAATCCCGATGCGTCACGGGAATCCCGTTGTAGGCAGGAACGGCCAGCGGGGAGGTGATGCCGGGAACTACCTCAAACGGGATCTGATGCTCCGCAAGCAGCTCCAGCTCCTCTCCGCCGCGGCCAAACAGAAAGGGGTCTCCCCCCTTCAGGCGGACTACCCGGTTTCCCTTCTGCGCCTCCTCCAGAAGCAGCTCGTTCATCTTCCACTGCGGCATGGTATGGTGGGAGGATCGCTTGCCGGCGTTAATCTTCCGCGCATTCTCCGGGATCATGGCAAGTACGCCGTCCCCCACGAGACTGTCATAGACCACCACATCCGCCTGCTGCAGCACCTCGTATCCTTTTCTGGTAAAAAGGCCCGCGTCTCCGGGGCCTGCGCCAACCAGCCAGACTTTTCCAGTATTCATGGTTTCCGCTCCTTTTTGCATCCCGGTTTTTCCGGAAAACTTGAAACTATCTTTCATCTGTTCAGATATTCTCTTCTCTGTCCTCTGTACCCAGATATTCCCCCTCGTGCCTTTGCAGCATCTGCGCCAGTTTTACACCCAGCTGTTCCGCTTTCTCACGTCCGCCCGAAAGATTTCCCCGAAAGGCTTCTCTGGTATTCTCATCAAAATACAGGCCGTCCAGATGTATCTCCCCTCCAGAGACCTGCGCGTGGGCTGCGATCGGAGAAGAGCAGCCGCCGTTCAGGTACGTCACAAAAGAACGCTCTGCGGCAACCTCGTCCGCTGCGTCCTGGTCTGTAAAATCCAGAAACATCGAAGCGTCCCCGTCTCTTCTTCCCTGTACAGCAAGCACCGCCTGTCCGGCCGACGGAATAACATCCGCCGTATCGAAATAACCGCTGATCCGTCCGGCAAGCCCCATTCGTTTCATTCCAGCGGCAGCCAGGACAATGGCGCCGTACTGTCCCTCGTCCAGCTTCCGGATCCGGGTCTGCAGATTTCCCCGGACGCTTTGGAATTCCGCTTCCGGAAAAAGCCTCTTCAGCTGGATGATCCGGCGCAGCGAGGAGGTTCCGATGGGCTTTGTCAGATCCGGTCTTTCCTGACCTTTGGGAAGAACCAGCACATCCCTGGGATCCTCTCTGGAGGAAAACGCCACCAGTGGCAGCTCCTCCGGTATTTCCATCGGAAGATCCTTGGTGCTGTGGACGGAAAAATCGGTCTTATGATCCAGAAGAGCACGGTCCAGCTCCTTTACAAAAAGTCCCTTACCGCCGATCTGGTCCAGCCTGCGGTCCAGTATTTTATCTCCCGTTGTCTTCATAGTCAGAAGCTGTGCCTCCACCTCCGGATGATGCTCCTTCAGCCAGGCGATGACCAGGCGGCTCTGCACAACAGCAAGAGCACTCTCCCTGCTCCCGATTACTATTTTCTTTTTCTGCATATCCTGCTGTCCTTTCCGGCAAAGGCCTCAGATTTTCTCCAGCGCGCTGCTGATTATTTCCCGTACCTGCCTGGCCAGATGATGGTCGCTCCCGCTTGCCGTGATCCCGACCACAACGTTATCCTTCTCCACAATGCCGGGAAAATAAAAGTCACATCTGGTTCTGTCATTGCAGAGATTGACGGGGATTCCCAGACATTTGCAGGCAGCGTGAATGTCACTGTTGATCTCCGGATGATCGGTGCATGCCAAAACCAGATCCGCGTCCGCCAGCCTCTCCCGGCTGTAGTTTTCCTTTATCCAGTGGATTCTCCCCTCGGCGTCGAGTTTCGCAATTTCCTCCGTGGCATCCGGCGACACAACCGTAATGTGAGCCGCAAAGGAAAGCAGGGTGCGCACCCTTCTGGATGCAATGCCCCCCGCGCCGACCACAACGATCTGTTTATCCGAAAGATCGACAAAAAGCGGAAAATATTTATTCTTCATAGATTTTCTCCATACCGCTGACGGCTTCTTCAAACAGATCCCCGGAGATATTGTCCTGAAGATCGAAGATCAGCTTGCCGATGGTCTTGCCCGCGGCCAGGTTAATTTCCTCCACCAGCTTCTTCTTTTCCGCTTCGGGTATCTCCATTTTTCCGATAACCTTGTGCAGGCGGAGATCCAGATCCTCCACCGCCAGACCCTGTACCTTTTTAATCTTTTTCACCAGAAAGCGGTTGTTCTCCCATGTCCAGAAGTCCTGCATGGCCCGGTTCAGAATTTCATCCGCCTGATACCACGCGTCCCGGTTCAGGGAACTGTCCTTCGTGTAAAAATCGTCGATATCAAACAGCGTAAATCCGTCTTCCGCCGCAATGGACGGCTCAATATCCCTGGGAACCGCAAGGTCAATCAGCACCAGCGGATGATCAATCCGGCAGGCAAGCAGCTCTTCTCTGTGTATGGTACAGTGCGGGCTGCTGGTGGCGCTGACGGCAAGATCCACATAGGCCAGGTATTCATACCTGGACTCATAATCCACCCTCTGACAGCCCTCCGGCACATGAACCAGTCCGTGGTGGTACTGTCGAACCGTCATCAGCACATCCGCCCCCTGCTCCCGTAAGGTGACAGCAGCCAGACGGCCGTACTCTCCGTTTCCGATCACCAGGCATTTCTTTCCTTTCAGCCCGAAGCCCCGCTGTTTCAGAAGACTGACTGCCTGCTCAATAGCAGAAGAATCCGCACGGCTGAACTTCACCTCTGTCTTTACCTTCTTGGCTGCAGTTACAGCCATACGGAACAAAACTTCCAGGCTGCTGTCCGCAAAACCGTTCTCACGGGAAAAAGCAAGCGCGTCCTTCACCTGAGTCAGGATCTGATCCTCTGCCAGAATAGCAGACTTCAGCCCACAGGTAAGCCAGAACAGATGTTTCACCGCCTCCTCCTGGCTGCGGTTAACAAAAAAGCCCCGGTAATCCTTCGGCGCCACCCGCTTATCCTTGCAGAGTACACGGAAAAGACGATCCGTCAGCCTGGCCTCTCCCCCGTTTTTCTGCTCACTGACACTGATCCACAGTTCAAAACGGTTGCAGGTATTCAGAATCAGAACGCCTTCCGCCTGCAGCTCCCGGCGGACCGTCTCCATCAGCGACACACTCTCCGTCTTTGTGCAGGCAAACACGGACCTCACACTGACCGGAGCCAGCGAGTAATCCGTACCTATCATATGCAGCATAACAACTCCTAATCAAAAATAAAATGACCGGACTTATACACTAAAAAAGAGCGGAGAGTCACTGTTTCCAGTATTCTCCGCCGTACAAGCATCCTCTTTCATGCCATCTGTATCAGTCAGTCATCCTGACGACATTCCCCATCCGTCCGGATCAGCTGTTGAAAAAAACAGCTCCTGTGTCCGGTATGGCAGGCAGCTCCGATCTGTGCTACCCGCGCCAAAATTGTATCATTATCGCAATCAAGCGTCAAGCTCCGCACAAACTGGAAGTGCCCGGAGGTAAGACCCTTGACCCAGAGCTCCCGGCGGCTTCTGCTCCAGTAGGTCATCCGCCCGGTCCGGCAGGTGGCCTCAAAAGCCTCCTGATTCATATAGGCGACCATCAGCACCTCGTTGTTCTTGTAATCCTGGACGACAACAGGAACCAGCCCGTCGCCGTTCTTCTTAAATTCTCCCCAGGAAACGGCGCTCTGGTATATATGCGCCGGGACATTGTCCGCAGTGCAGACCGCCCTCTTTTCCTCGTGAAGCAGAACCGGAAGTTTTGTCCTGTCCTTCACGCAGGCGGCGGCAGGCTCCAGCAGCAGCATGCTCACTTCCTTCTCCGGAATAACTCCGTTTTCGGGAACCTTCTCCGGCGTCTCCATATACCAGCCGAGCTTCTCCCTTCCGAACATTCCGGCGGCCTCTTCCAGAAGCTTTTTCCCGCAGGCAGAACGGAAATTCAGAAACACCTTTTCGCAGCCCAGACCCAGATACCTTTTAATTTTTTCGATATTTTCAATCTTCCCGGCAACGTAAACCGGAATCGCGCCGTCCCTGCACAGCAGACGCAGCTTGTCCAGGTTTACAGCCTCCTCTTTGCTGTCCGCGGCAAGATCAAAGACCATCATGGCACGGTCCCCGTTATTCTGACAGCCCATCATGATGGCATAAGGCTCGTAGCTGCCGACACAGCATTCCGCCGCCCCGCTTTTTCCGGACAGGCCGGTGGCATTTCTTCCGTCCTTCAGATAAATGCTAACGATCTCGTAATTCATAGACTCTCCCTCTCTGCGCGCCGATACTGTTCCAAATGGAAGGAACCGGGGTTCCCTGGTGGACGCGCAGGCTTAAATGCTTCCCTTGGTGGACAGCACTCCGTGAATTTCGGGGTCTTTGGCCGCCGCCTCGGACAGCGCACGGGCAAAGGACTTGAAAAGCGCCTCCGCCTTGTGATGGTCATTGACCCCGTCCAGAATTTTCATATGAAGATTCATGGCAGCGCTGTAGGATATGGCGTAGAAAAATTCCCGCACCATCTGTGTGGACATATCGCCACAGCGGTCTGCATCAAATTCTCCCTGAAACCGGAAGTACGGCCTTCCGCCCAGATCCACGGCGGTCATCACCAGCGTCTCGTCCATAGGGAGTATACTGCTTCCGTACCGGCGGATTCCGGATTTATCGCCCAGCGCCTGACGAATGGCAGTTCCCAGTACAATCCCCGTGTCCTCGATGGTGTGGTGGTCATCCACCTCGATATCCCCGTCCACCTTTACGGTCAGATCAAAAAGGCCGTGCCGGGCAAAGCCGGAGAGCATGTGGTCAAAAAACTTAACCCCCGTATCAATCTCATACCTTCCCTCTCCGTCCAGATTCAGGCTGATCTTTATTTTTGTTTCCTTTGTATTCCGCTCCACGGTGCTGCAGCGAATTTTTTCCTCATTCATGGCAAATTCCCTATTGATCTTCAAAACGAACCGCAATGGAATTGGCATGTGCGGTCAGATGTTCGCATTTTGCAAACTGCTCGATGTCTTTGTGAATCTCTTCCAGCGCCTCTCTGGAGTAGTGAATAATGCTGGACTTCTTGATAAAGTCTTCCACTGACAGCGGGGAGAAAAATCTGGCCGTCCCGCTTGTGGGAAGCACGTGATTCGGCCCCGCAAAATAATCGCCAAGAGGCTCGCTGCTGTACTCTCCCAGGAAAATAGCTCCCGCGTTGCGGATTTTCGTCATCACCTCGAAGGCGTCCTTCATGACAATCTCCATGTGCTCCGGCGCAAACAGGTTGGCGGCGTCAATAGCCTCCTGGCGGCTGTCCGTCACAAGGATGCAGCCGTATCCCTCCAGAGATTTGCGGATAATCTCTCTCCTGGAGAGAACCTGAAGAAATCCCTCGATCTCTTCATTAACCTTCTCCGCCATACTCCGGCTTGTGGTGACAAGAACGGCCGAGGCCATTTCATCGTGCTCCGCCTGCGAAAGAAGATCTGCCGCCACATACCGGGGATTTGCTGTCTCGTCCGCCAGAACCAGAATTTCGCTGGGACCGGCAATGGAATCAATGCTGACATTTCCGAACACGGCCTTTTTAGCCAAAGCGACATAAATATTTCCGGGACCGACAATCTTGTCCACCTTGGGAACGCTCTCCGTGCCGAATGCCAGAGCGGCAATCGCCTGTGCGCCCCCGATCTTAAACACGCGGTCTGCGCCCGCCTCCCTGGCGGCTACCAGCACAGACGGATTAACCTTTCCGTCTCTGCCGCAGGGCGTCGTCATAATAACCTCGTCCACACCGGCAACCTTTGCCGGCACAATGTTCATCAGAACAGAGGACGGATAGGCGGCCTTGCCGCCGGGAACGTAGACACCGGCTCTCTCCATGGGGGTCACCTTCTGCCCCAGGAGGATTCCCTTCTCTTCGGTGGTAATCCAGCTATTCTGTTTCTGCTTTTCATGAAAGCTCCGGATATTTACCAGCGATTTCCGGATGACCTCTACCAGCGAGGGATCCACCGCCTCGTAGGCTTCCTTTGTCTCTTCCTCCGTTACCTCTATGGTTTCCCTTGTCAGCTTCGCGTGGTCAAATTTCTCCGTATAGGAAAACAGAGCCTCGTCTCCTCTGGCCGCGACATCCGCAATAATCTGCTTTACAACCGCTTCCTGCTCGCCAAACTGTTTCGGACTGCGGTTCAGGAACTTCTCCCGCACCTCTGCCTTTGTCTGCTCATTTAATTCTACTATTTTCATAATTTACCCCTATTCCTTCTCAGCTCCTGTCACCGGGCAGATTTGCCCGCATGGCCTGAATCAGCTGTGTGATTCTCGCGTTATCCATTTTCATGCTGACCGGATTTACCACTACCCGTGCGGACAGAGGGCAAATCTCCTCCAGAACTGTCAGACCGTTTTCCCGCAGGGTGCTTCCGGTCTCGACAATATCCACAATAACCTCGGACAGCCCCACAATGGGCGCAAGCTCAATGGATCCGTTCAGCTTGATCAGCTCCACCGTCTGATTTTTCTTCTCGTAAAAGTAATCCCTGGCAATCCTGGGATATTTAGTCGCCACCCGGATCAGCTGATTATGCTGCAGGTAATGCCGGTTGGCCTCCGGTCCGCAGACACACATCCTGCATCTGCCGAAGCCAAGGTCAAGAACCTCGTAGATGTTCCGGTTTTCTTCCATAATGGTATCCTTGCCGACAATCCCGATATCCGCCGCTCCGTATTCCACATAGGTGGGAACATCCGGACCTTTGGCAAGGAAAAAGCGCAGCCCGTACTGCTCATTGGTAAAGATCAGCTTTCTGGAATGCTTGTCCTTCATTTCCTCGCAGGAGATCCCCAATCTTTCCAGAAGCTCCATGGTCTGTACGGCAAGCCGCCCTTTTGTCAGGGCAAATGTCAGATATCTCATCACATATATCCTTTCACTTCAATCCTTTTCGTCTCGCCCGTTTTCAGGTTGATTGCATAGACCTCCTCCGCAGAGCGGAAATAGATAATGCCGCCGAACTGATTTCTGGAACCGTAGCGCCGGTAATCGTCCAGTACTTTGTCCGCCTGGAAACGGACACAGGCAGCCTCGATTCTCTTCTTCCGCTGCGCCGCTGAAAAACGGATGGCCAGCGGTTCCAGGGAAACCGGATAGAGCACCATAGTCTTAATATCCTCCACCGGGAGAGACACATGCTGTCTGTCCAGCGCCAGCATAAGCTGATCCACCTCTGTAGCAAACCCTACCGCTTCCGCTTTTTTTCCGAAACGCTCGATCAGCCGGTTGTATCTTCCGCCCTTAATCAGGGCGTCCCCGGAACCGTAGGTGTACGCCTGAAAAATAATGCCTGTGTAGTACTGCAGCTGGGAGGTCATTCCCAGATCAAAGGTGATATAATGCTCGCACCCGTACAGCTTCAGAAGCTCGTAAATACGGATCAGCCGGTCTATTGCCTCCCGGCATCTCTGGTTTCCGGCTTTTTCCTGCGCCGCCTGAAGCATCTCAATCCCGCCGAACTGCTCCGGCATGCGGCAGAATGCTTCCTCCAGATCCCTGCGCAGCTGCAGGTGCTGGATATACTCCTGTACCCCGAACCGGTTCTGGATGGCCATCAGATGCCGGAGCTCCTCTACCTGCGTTTCCGTCAGCTGCGCCTCCTCCGTAAGAGCCCGGAAATAATCTACATGCCCCAGACTGACCTGAAAATCCGTCAGACCGGAATTTTTCATGATAGTGACAACCAGGGCAAGAATTTCCGCGTCTGCCTCCGGGCTGTCGTCATTCAGGTATTCCACGCCCATCTGGGCGGATTCCTTCAGCCTTCCCTGAAGGCTGGAATTATTGATGAATACGCTGCCGTTGTAGCACAGGCGGAGGGGCATATCCTCCTCCTTAAAATACATGGAAACCGCCCTTGCGACAGATGGCGTAAAATCCGGCCGGAGAACAAGGGTGTTCCCCTCCCGGTCAAAAAATTTATAGAGACTGGCGGACGGGATAGTTCCCACCTCTCTGGAAAATACATCAAAAAATTCAAAACCGGGGGTCTCAATCGACTGATACCCGTAGGAATGAAACAGCTTTTCTATTTTTCTCTCCAGATATCTCTTCTTGTCGCACTCAATCCCGAAAATATCTCTTACTCCCTCCGGAGTATGTATCCGTCTGTCCATCGTTCACTCCTTATTAACGCTTTAGCACGCTACTATGGTACCATATAAAATAACACTGTCAAGCCCTTTCTTCTAAATCCCTCTGAATTCCGTCCAGGTAAGGAACCAGGATTCCGGGCTTTCTTGGCAGAAAATAAGATCCATCCAGCTCCTCTCTGTGAATCCGCTTCAGGCCTCCCCTGTCCATCCGGTTCAGAAACTTCCTCAGCTCGCGGAACCGCAGATAATAGAGCTGGTCTCGCTCGGAATAAAAAATCAGAAGAAAAGCGACCCCCTGCTGTTTCTCAAAATCCTCCATAAAGGCGGCCTGGTGGGGATGGACATTGGCCAGGGGAAAGGTGTCCGTCCGGCACTCCTTAGCGTCAAAACACACGGGAATTCCCTGCACAGCGCCGATATAGTCCACGGTACTTTTCTGTTCAAAATAAGCCAGCGTAATATGCCGGCTCTCTTTGTCAATCGTAATCGGTGTGATGGGCGTGGGAACCTTCTGAATCAGCGCCAGCCCTTTTTCTCTGTACTGCTCGTTGGTCCGGTTGACCATGTCCTCCAGTGTGGAACCGCGCAGCCCGCGGGAATTCCATGTGCTCATCGTTCTCCCTTTTTCCTTTCCCGGCTGTTCTTCCTGTTCTGCTTCCGCCCTGTAGTTTTTCCGCCTCTGTTTGTTGGAGTGGGCAGGCATTCTTTCCTGCCGGCAGCCGGTTTGTTCAGGTATATGCCGCCCTGTCCGCTGCCTGACTGGCGCGCTTACGCGCCCTGCGGATTGTACCAGCCCTCTTCTGCCCCATGGATGGGTCCGATCTCCCAGACAGGCCAGTAGCGGAATACGGCGTTCCCCAGAATCTCACCCTTCTGGACAAACGTGTTGGTCCAAAAACGGGAATCATTGGAATCCATCCGGTTGTCTCCCAGGACGAAGTAGCTGTCGGAGGGAACCACAATCGGATAGACAAGATTTCCTTCCAGCGTGCTGGATGGCTCCATGCAGAAGCTGTCCTCCAGAGGCGTTTCCGATCCGTTAATATAGACATTTCCGTCATGAACATCCACGATATCTCCCGGCATGCCGATAATTCTCTTGATCAGCAGTTTTTTCGGATTGTCCGGATCATGAAAGATAATGATGTCATAGCGCTCCGGATCCCGGAATTTATAGGTCAGGCGGCTTCCGAAAATCTGATTTCCGACGCTGACCGTCGGCTCCATGGAAGCGGAAGGAATTCGAGCATTAATAATAATAAACTCCTGCAGCAGCACAATAACCAGAACGACAACGACGATCATCCGGATATAGCCGAACAGCTCCTTTTTGAAGTCCTCGGATTTTTGCCCTTTCTCTCCGTCTGTCTCTTTCCCGGCGTATCCCCTGCTCTCCCGGTTCCGGTTCTCTCTGTTCTGTGATTCGTTCATTCTACTTCCTCTCCGGAGCCCGAAAGAAGGCGCCTGAGCCTCTGGAAATCATCCGGAAGTCCGGCCGTCAGCGTCCTGCCGGATATCCCGGACAGCGCCGGCAGTTCCGGAAACTCCGGGAATATCATTTTCCAGGCATGCAGAGCCTGTCTCCGGAATCCGGCCTGTTTTTTCAGCTCCGCGTTTACAGAATACCTGCCATATTTTACATCACCGGCAACCGGATGTCCAATAAAAGCCAGATGGGCGCGTATCTGGTGTGTTTTTCCTGTAACCAGACGGACCTTCAGAAGAGTGTAGTCCTGCCCACGGAAGCGGTAGTACTCCAGAGGCTCATAGCCCGTCACAATTTCCGAGGCGCCGGGAAAAATCTGCCCGGAAACCTCCACCTTATTGGCCGTCTCATCTTTCTTCAGCCAGGCGTGGACCATACGTCCCTCCCGCATTCTGCCGCACACGGCCGCCAGGTAATATTTCTCCACATTTCTTTCCTGAATCAGACGGGAAAGCGCCTGCGCCGCGTCCAGCGATTTTGCCGCAAGGACGAGACCGCTGGTGTTTCTGTCCAGCCGGTTCACAACACCCGGACGGTAGTTCCGAAAATCCTCCTGTGTCATGCCCCCCTCCGTCAGCAGATAGGCCCGCAGCTTTTCCACCAGGGAATCCTCCCCGGAAGCCGAAGGCTGAGAGAGCAGACCTGCCGGTTTATTTATGGCCAGCAGCCGCGGATCCTGGTAGAGAATCCATTCCTCCGGCAGCGGCTTCGCCTGAACCGTATTCTCTGTCTCCCCCATGAATTTTTTCAGCGTTTCTTCCGCAAAAAAAAGCTGAATGACATCCCCCTCCTGCAGCAATTCTCTGCCAGAGGCCTTCTGTCCGTTCAGCTTTATATTCTTTTTCCGAAGCATCTTGTATAAGAAACCGTTTTCCGCTTCCGGAAGATAGCGGCGGAGAAATTTATCCAGGCGCTGTTTTTCGTTTTGTTTCCGAATGGTAATTTCTCTCATGAAAACCTGCCTGTCTTAAAGAGCGATCGCCTGAAGCACGGCCGCTTTTTTGTCGTCCTGATCGGTCTCCAGTTCATCTTTTTTTGCACGAATCTGATCCACCCGTTCCAGAAATTTATCCTTTTCGGAGGCAGAGAAGATTTTCACAGACTCCTTAAACCGCTCCGTCAGAAGAGATTTGCGGATATGCTCTTCCATAAAATGGATATTCTGCGGGGTAGTCTTTTCGGAGGAATACGCGGTTACATAGGGTCCGCAGACAACCGTTGCATCCAGAAACAGGTTGATGTCCCTGGTCGTCAGATATAGCTCATACAATATCCGCAGATCGCCCCCGTGACCGGCAATCTCCCGGTGCAGCTCCTCCGACACGGGATGCCGCATCCACATCATGATGGTGCTTACCATGGACATGGCGCCGGGAATCATCCCCACAGCCGCCACAATCGAATAAATACTTTTCCGATCCCCGTGATTCAGAATCATCCCCACGGCAAAAACACCGAACGCCAGGGCAAAAAGCGCCGCCGTTCTGCCGAGCCTTCTGGCCTTCTGACTCCTGATATATCCGTATTCGCCCTTGCTTATTTTCATTCTGATTCGCTCCGCCTTTTCTGCTGTCTGCTGTTTCCGGTCAGTCGTCGGTTTTTTTCAGCCCCTCGCCGCGTTCGTTTACCTGTGCCTTATAGGTCTCGGCAATCAGCTGGATCTGCTCATAGAACCTGGTCAGAAGATCCAGATTCCCCGTCTGGTAGATCTGATAGAATTCATCCTGTATTTTTTCCACCTCCCGCTTCGGGGTGATGCGGTACAGACGCTCAATCGTCACCGCAATATCCTTAACCATCTGATTACGGATCTGGGAAGAGAGCTGCGCGTCCATGACATCCTCCCGCACGGAGGACATCACCTTGTCCAGAGCGCTCACCGCGTTTGCCGCGTTGCTCAGACGGACATCCGCGTGTTCCGGAATCTCCCCCTTGTATTTGTACTGCAGGGAGTGTTCGATGGTCGCCCAGAAATCCATCGCCATGGTACGGATCTGGATCTCGACGTTGACCGTTCTCGGCCCGTCCAGGGAGTTTACCACATATTTAACAACCATATGAAAACTGCGGTAGCCGCTCTGCTTTTTATTCCGGATATAATCCTTAATCTCTACCACTTCAATGTCGCTGCGCCTGGAGATTACGTCCGCGATCCGGCTGATATCCTCTACAAACTGACAGATAATGCGGATTCCCGCAATATCTTCAATCTCCTGCTCCACCCTCTCCAGAGGAACGTTCTTTCTCTGCAGCTTGTCCAGAATACTGGTAATACTCTTGACCCGCCCGATGACATGCTCAATCGGACAGTATCTGCCGAAAACCTGGTATTCCTTCTTCATGTAGTTAAATTTCAGCATGAGCTCATCCACCGCCTGTTCGTAGGGGTAGAGAAGCCTGTGCCACATTACAATATCCATATCCGTATCCTTAACGCTTCCATTCTTTTCCGTCTGCACACGGACTCCAATGCGTTCCGCTTAAACAAAACATGCGCAGAACAGGTTAATCCACGAAGTAAGATTTTTCCTGCCTGCCGGAAAAGTGAAAAAGAAAAAGAGCTGCCGCCCTACGCATACACCGAACATTCCTCCGGAACATCCATATACGTATGCGCGGAAAGCGACAGCCCTGATAAAACAACTTCTGAATTAGTCCTCGTCTCCGTCATCTATGTCATCATAATCGTCGATATCATCTTCATCCGTATCGGTCGGTGCGGGTGAAGCTGCCTTGTCCGAAGACGCCGTATTTCTGGAGCCCTCCATGGGCGCAAGCTCGTTCCGGTTCTGATTTACCAGATCATAATAGCTCTGCAGTGACATGGTGAACTCGTTGTATTTATCCCCGACCTCATGCAGGGTATTTCCCATGATGTCGGAAATATTGGAAAGAAGATCGCTGGTGTAGCCGATTGCGCTGGTCCGGATGTTGTTGGCGTCTGTCTGAGCCTCATCCACAATATCCTGTGCCTGCTTGTTGGCGGCATTTACTGTTTCGTTGGCCTGAGCATAGGCTTCCTTCATGATTTCAGTGTCGGAAATCAGCTTCTTGGCCTGCTCGTGAGCATCCGCCACGATTTTATCCGCCTTGGACTGGGCGTCTGCAAGTATTGCGTCCTTGTTCCCGATAATTTTCTGATAACGCTTGATCTCATCCGGCGTTTTCAGCCTGAGCTCCCGGAGTAATTCTTCCAGCTCCTCCTTGTTTACAATGATCTTGGTTGTAGACAAAGGCTGGTACCGGCAGTTCTCTACATACTCCTCAATTTCTTCGATGATCTGCTCAATTCTGCTGCTGCTCATTTTTACGCTCTCCTCGTATCCCCTTAAATTCATCCGGACGCCCTTCCGTCCCGATTTTCCGGAGCCCGTACTTCTTTTTGATGGCCTCACCCACAAAATCCGGTACAAACTCACTGATATCTCCACCGAAAGCGGCAACCTCTTTTACCGTAGTGGAACTGAGATACGAATACTGCAGTGAAGTGAACAAAAATGTCGTGTCCACATCCGGAGCAAGCTTTTTATTTGTCTGCGCCATCTGCAGCTCATATTCAAAATCCGTAATAAGCCTCAGACCGCGGACAATGACATTCGCCCCGCAGCTTCTCGCAAATTCTACAGAAAGCCCGTTAAAACAGCGCACTTCCACACCCGGAATGTCCTCTGTCGCTTTCCTAAGTATCTTAACACGTTCTTCTACAGAAAACAACGGAGTTTTTGCTGAATTAAACAGGACGCCAATGATCAGGTGGTCAAAAAGTCTGGAGGATCTCCGGATAATATCCAGGTGTCCGAAAGTGACCGGATCGAACGTTCCGGGGTACACAGCAATACTCATCTCAATGCTCTTTCTCCTGATTTTCCTTACGTTTCAGGAACACATGCTCGTTTGTCTTGTACTTTTTTTCGCGCAGGATACGGTAGCCCAGACCGTCCAGATAAGAAAAATCCGTCCCCAGTCTGGCCTCTACGATAAACAGTGTACTGTCCGTAACACAGGAGGCATCACGAATGGCCTCCAGCGCCTGACGTTCCAGACCGCAGGAATACGGCGGGTCAATAAAAACCACATCAAACGGTTTTTTCGGACGCAGATTTCGGACCAGGACAGCCGCATCCCCGGCGGCAACGTCCGAATCCGCTTCCAATTTCGTAAACGCCAGATTCTCCCGTATTACTTTTAGCGCCTGCCGGTTCTGCTCCACAAAGCAGGCGTATTCCGCCCCCCGGCTTAACGCCTCGATCCCGATGGCACCGCTTCCCGCAAAAAGGTCAAGAAAATAACAGCCCGGAATCTCCCCCTGAATGATATTGAACAGGGTTTCCTTGATCCGGTCTGTTGTCGGTCGTGTTCCGTTTCCGTCAATCGTCCCCAGCGGCAGGCTTCTGCACTTTCCGGCGATAACTCTCATGCTTACATATCCTCTTTGTACTGAATTCTCCAGTCGAGATCTCCTCTGTCCAGACCGAGAATCAGCATTTCCGCCGTGGCAATGTTGGTCGCCACAGGGATGTTGTACTGATCGCAGGCGCGGACAATCTTTGCGACATCCGGCTCCCTGGGCTCAGTGATTGCGGAATTATAGAAAAAGATGACCATGTCCATGTCGTTTCTTTCTATCATTTCCGTAAACTGCTTATCTCCCCCCAGGCTTCCCGCCAGGAATTTATGGACGTGAAGGTTGGTTACTTCTTCTATTCTGCGGCCAGTTGTTCCAGTTGCATATATTTCATGCCGTGCAAGAATACCCTTGTACGCAATACAGAAATCTTCGATAAGGCTCTTTTTACTGTTATGTGCAATTATTCCGATGTTCATGCCCGTTGTCATTTCCTTTCTGCAGCTGAAAACAATTATGATTAATGTCATCCATTGCACCACATAATAAATGGTACATTCATTATAACAAATGCACAAGAAAATGGCAATAATATTTACAATTTTATAGATTATTACCCTAGCATTTTGCTAAGCCATAAGGAATGCAGCGGACTGTAACCGTATCCGGTTAGTATATCCCTGCCGGACGGAAGTGTAAAGACCGCGTAAACCGCATAAAAGAGGGCTGCCGCTTTTGTATGGCAGATGAGAATTCCCACGGATGCTCTCCCGGAAATTTTCTTTCCCCATACGAAGCTGCAGCCCGCCCTCCGTCTGACGGTCCGGATTCTGTACTACCGTGTTTTACATCTCAAAGCTGCCGATATCCTCTCCGTCGTTAATCACATAGTATACTCTTCCGTCCTCCGGCTTTACGTAAAGTTTTACGTCCGCTGCCGTCCTTCCCTCTCTGTCAAGGACAGTATCTGCTTTTTTCAGGATTTCATTGAAAGAAAACTCTCTTCCCATGTACTGCAGCACAGCGGTAATCTCTCTTTTGGGCTCCTCTGCTTTCTTAACGGCTGCCTTTCTTCCGACCGGCTTTTTCTCTGCTGCTTTTTTAATCTCCTCTTTGACCGGAGCCGCTTCCTTCTTGATTTCTTCCTTCATTGCTTCAACCTTCTTTTCCGCCTGTTCGATTTTTTCCACTGTTTTCTTCGCCAGAGATTCATTCGCTGCTTTTTTCTCAGTCTTCCGGGCACGTGTTTTCGGAGCAGCTTTCTTCACACTCTTTACAGCGGTATCTACAGACTTCTTTACTGCATCTGCGGTTTCCTTTGCTTTACCGGCCGCTTCGCCGATTGCCTTCTCCGCATTTTCCTTTACTGCGGCTATCGTTTTTTTATCTTCTTCTTTTGCAGCTGCAGTCTCTGTTTTCTTTACTTCTGCCATTTTTCTCTCCTCCCGGAATGAAAGATCTGATGGCGCGATTGCGCCGACAAGAAAATAACTTCTGGTTAATAATAGTTTATAAAACAATAAGAATCAAGATGTCTGCATATTTTCGTCATTTGACACACAAAAACACTTTTCTTTCAGAAAACGGTTGTGATTATGACCAGACAACAACGAGGGATTTTGTGTAAAATGCACCTTCTCTGGGGACGTTCTCTGTTTTTTCAATTCTCTGTTTTCTGCTTTTCCAGCAGTTTCTCCACCTGTTCGCGAAGTGCCCGGTTTTCCGGACACCCCAGCTCCGGATCTCTCTGCAGCGTCTGACGCACGGCCTTGCCAGCCTCTTTTAACAGCTCCGCGTCCCGGTAGATATCCGCAATTTCAAACAACGCGATCCCGCTCTGACGAACCCCCAGAAGGTCTCCGGGTCCCCTCAGCTTCAGATCCTGCTCCGCTATATAAAATCCGTCATTGGATTTCTGCAGCACCTTCAGCCGCTCCGCGGTCTCATTTTTTCCATCTCCCTGCATAAAGATGCAGTAGGACTGTGCGGCGCCTCTTCCCACACGACCCCGCAGCTGATGAAGCTGCGCAAGCCCGAAACGCTCTGCATTTTCAATCAGCATAACGGTGGCATTCGGGACATTTACGCCGACCTCCACCACAGTGGTGGAAACCAGAACCTGTATGCTCCCGTCTGCAAAAGCTTCCATAATTTCCTGCTTTCTCTGCGCCTTCATCTGTCCGTGAAGCATCTCCACCCGTACCGCTCCGCCGAATCTCTTTTTCAGCTTATCCGTGTATTCCGTGACATTTTCACAGGAGATTTCTTCATTCGGTTCGACCATGGGACAGATCACGTATGCCTGATGCCCCGCTTCTGTCTCCCTGCGGATAAACCGATAGGCGTTCTCTCGCCAGGAAGTATCCACCACCGCATTTTTTACCGGAAGCCGCCGGGCGGGCATCTCATCCAGAACAGAGATGTCAAGATCTCCGTACAGAATCATGGCCAGTGTTCTGGGAATGGGCGTGGCGCTCATGACCAGAACATGGGGCTCTGTGATATCCCCCTTTGTTCCCTGCGTTCCCTTCTCTGCCAGCGTCTCTCTCTGACGGACGCCGAACCGGTGCTGCTCGTCGGTGATAACCAGCCCCAGTTTTTCAAAATCAACGGATTCCTGAATCAGCGCATGGGTTCCGATGATCATGCGGGTTCTGCCGGAACGTATTTCCTCCCGTATCTCTTTCTTTTCCTTTGCCGTGCAGCTTCCGCGAAGCAGCACCGGATGGAAACCGGACAGTCCGTTTTTTCCCAGAAGTTCTGAAAGAGCCTTATAGTGCTGCATGGCAAGAACCTCTGTCGGAGCCATCAGCGCGCTCTGAAACCCGTTCTGCGACGCCATAATCATGGCCAGAAAAGCCAGAATCGTTTTTCCGCTTCCTACATCTCCCTGTATCAGACGGTTCATCAGATGCGGCCCGGAAAGATCTTTTTCCAGCTCTCTCCAAACCCGCTGCTGCGCGCCGGTAAGCGGATAAGGAAGACTCTCAGACACCTGCTCGGTGATCCAGGTTTTCTTCATGGGAAAATGGTTCTGCGCCGCGTTTTTTCCGGCTTTGATCCTTTCCACGCCCAGAAGAAACAGAAAAAACTCATCAAATGCCAGACGGCTTCTGGCCTTTTGCAGAGCTGCCCGGCTTTCCGGAAAATGAATCTGCCACAGGGCGTCATTAACTCCGCACAGGCCGTGCGTCTTGCGGATTTCATTCGGAAGATAATCGTCCTCCTCCGGTTTCATCACCAGCAGCTGCTGTATGGCCTTTCGGACCGTACGGTTGGAAAGACCAGCCGTGAGGCTGTAGACCGGAAGCAGCTGTCCGCGGAGTTTTTCGTATT
>CACVSR010000013.1 GCA_902756775.1 uncultured Lachnospiraceae bacterium
AGCTGTCGCCTGCGACATGAATTCCGATTTCCAGGAGGCCTTCGAGGAGCGCTGCGAATGGATCCAGCCGGTATTCGACTACTTCCACATCGTCAAAAAAAGCCGGAATCCCTTGGTTTTACTGGAATTCCGGTCTTTAAGACAGAGCAAGCGACGGGAATCGAACCCGCCTCCCGAGCTTGGGAAGCTCGTGTTCTACCGATGAACTACGCCTGCACAACAAGGTTACTTTAACACAATTCCGCCTCCTGCGCAAGAGCCGCATAAGGTAAATTTTTTGCTTTCAAATAATCGCTGCACATGTTAGAATCATCTGCTAAAGCAGAATTTACGAAGACACGGTGCAAGACGCGGTGCAAAGCATGAAAGTGGTTATGCGCGGGGCAGTAATGAAGGATAAGAAATCATGCATTCAGAGAATTTAAAGGATACTTATAGAAAGACAAAAGAATGGGAGCAGTTAATGGTGAATGATCTCTCTGTGTCTCCCTTCGTATTATTAAAACTCAGTATGATCTGGCATGGTGTTGTATTAACAGAACGTGCGCTTGACCGGCTGCAGGCGCCGGATTATTGCTTTGGCAAATGGGAACCTTTTGGACTTACTAACGGGAGCCATGTAAAAAAAGTGCTTCCGGGTGCAATTCTTTTGCGTGACGCCACCTTTGTACATATCAATTACGGGGAACCGTTCACCGATCCTTTTACGGCAGATTTTGATCCGGAAACCGGCTGCTTTCTTCTCATGGAAAAGGATCACGTGATTGATGAAATAGACTTTGTGCCACGCCCTTCTTTTTATGGAAAAGTCACTTCAAAGGGAACTCCCATGGAAACAGTGGCTCTGGCCAGGGCACAGAAGCTGATCCTCTCTGCGTTTCAGAAATGTCTGTTCTGGAAAAACGGAGAACAATGTCATTACTGCGCGTTTTTTTCGCAGACAAAAACAGCTGAGGTGGACGAAGAAGATATCTTTGAAACTGTGCAGGAAGCATTGAAAGAGCCGGGACGATATTCCCAGATCTACCTCTCAGGGGGATCCGATTTCCGGGGTGATTATCCCTTCGAAGAGGAAATACAGAGGTATATCCGGATTTTCCGGTCCATCAGCACGCTATTTCAGGGACGTTTTCACAGCCAGCTGATGGCTCCTGCCTATAAAAAAGAGGATGTAAAAAAAATCTATGAAGAAACGGGTATCACCAGCTATTGCCCGAATATTGAAATCATGGACAAAACACTATTTCAACGCCTATGTCCCGGAAAGGAAAAATGGATCGGCTATGACACATGGATCAGGAGAACCCTGGATGCCGTTGACGTATTCGGTGAAGGGAATGTGTATACGCAGATCGTGGCCGGTGCGGAACTGGCCAGACCCTACGGTTTTCAAAGTATTGATGACGCGCTCCGCTCCAATTTTAAGGGCTGTGAATTTTTCGCTAAAAACGGGGTCATCTGCCTGAGTACGATCTGGCGGCCGCACAGATACGCAAAATTGGGTTTTCAGCCGATGCCGCCTCTGGATTATTATATACGGCTGACGAAAGGATTTCACGAAATCAGAAAAAGCTATGGACTGGTGGCTGTGGATGATAATTACAAGCTTTGCGGCAATCATCCTGACAGTGATTTGGAAAGGTTGGATTTTTCATGCAAAACAGACTGCAGGCAGAAAACCTGCCGGAAGCTATAGAGAAACTCCTGCAGAATCAGGAATGTCTTTCTTATCTCGTATTTGTTTCGGGAGATTGTTTTCAGGTGCGCGAAATCTATTCTCCCGATAGCAAGAGAATTTTGTACGGTCTGCAGAGAGAGTATTCCAGACTGGGCCGGTC
Organism: uncultured Lachnospiraceae bacterium; assembly: GCA_902756775.1. Taxonomy (GTDB): domain Bacteria; phylum Bacillota; class Clostridia; order Lachnospirales; family Lachnospiraceae; genus Bilifractor. The sequence continues at coordinate 1,839 of CACVSR010000013.1, forward strand.
ACTGGTGGATGCCATCTGGTTCCATCATCCTGCAAAGCTCTTATTGGTATGTGGACAGGAACTCTTTTGGAGCGAAGTCGATGTATATAAATGCCATATTGCAGGCCCTCTGTTTACGGACAATCTGCTGCGTATCCGAAAAAAGAATCCTGGAGGCGATATTGCTTCTTCATGGGAATTCCGTACAGGGGAATGGAAAAAAGCAAACAGAACGAGTTTTCAAAAAGAAACCGCAAATGCCATGTCCGAGACAGAGGGAAGCTTTTTGGAAGAAGTGCACCTGGACCGGAAACTTCGTGATACAACTCATCCTGTTTTCCGATGATCTCCTTTTCGGCTTATCCTTCTTCTTATCGCACCGGGTACATCCACCTTTTCCGTTGTTCCTTTGGAGATGCCAAAAACCGACGGCAGATGTTTCAGGAGCATCAGAACCACAAAAATCACAGCGATGATACCTGCTTCTGCCCCGTATAATCCAAAGGAAAACGGAATAAAAATCGCTGCTATGATATTACATGCCCCTGTCCAAGATACAAACAAGTGAGTCCTGCATAGAAGCAGCCATTACGAGAAAGCATCCATACCTGTAAAATCTTCCAGTTTCAGTTCTTTCAGTTTTTCTCCGGGATTCCGTACAGGTTGTACGGTGTTACCTGGTAAACATAAAAATTCAGCCAGTTGAAATACAGGTTGGTGGATGTCGCCCTCCAGGTAAGCAGCGGTTTCTGGGAAGGATCATTGCCCGGATAATAGTTTCTTGGGATCATGACGTTCTCCATTCCCTTGTCCACATCCCTGTGATATTCCTTGTCCAGCGTCATGCGGTCATATTCCGGATGTCCCTGTACGAAAACCTTCCGCCCGTTTTCCGCCATTGCCAGGAAGAAGCCTGCTTCGTCCGACTCCGCCAGCACGGTAATTTCCGGATTTTTTCTTAAATCTTCCAGTGCCACATCGGTATGTCTCGAATGCGGGCAGAGGAAAATATCATCAAAGCCGCGAACCAACGGGATTTTTCTGTTCAGAACCCGATGCCAGTAAAGGCCTGACAGTTTTTCCGGAAGGACATGCTTCTGGATGCCGTAAAAATAGTACAGCGCAGCCTGTGCGCCCCAGCACTGGAACATTGTGGATGTGACGTGCTTTTCCGTCCAGTCGAAAATCTGCTTCAGCTCGTCCCAGTAATCCACCTCTTCAAACTCCATCATCTCGATGGGAGCGCCTGTGATGATCATGCCGTCATAGTAATTTTCTTTGATTTCCTCAAAGCACTGATAAAACTTGTTCAGATGGCTGATGGAGCCGTTTTTTACGTGATGGGTTTTTACCATCATAAATGTAATGTCCAGCTGCAGCGGGGAATTGGATAGAAGGCGGAGAATCTGTAGCTCTGTATCCTCCTTCAGCGGCATCAGGTTCAGAATTAAGATCTGCAGAGGGCGGATGTCCTGAGACAGTGCCCTCTTTTCATCCATAACAAAAATATTTTCTTCCTCCAGTATTTCCTTCACCGGAAGATCGTTCTGTACTCGGATTGGCATTTTTATACACCTCGTTTCAATGAAAGTTGCCTGCTTTTGTTTCGTCTTTCTGCCGTATTCCGTGCGAAAAAATGTCTGCTATATTTCGTCTTTCCGCCGTATTCCCAGGGAAAGCTGTCTGCTACACTTCATCTTTCTTCGGAACCCCGGCAGAATCTTCCGATTTACCGGCGGCCGGTTTTTCCACCAGTTTCAGGAAATCCTCTTCGGAAAGGATGGGGATTCCCAGCTCTCTGGCCTTTTTGTTTTTCGTGGATGTGGACTGCACATCATTGTTAATCAGATAATCCGTTTTGGAGCTTACGCTTCCCGTCACCTTTCCGCCCTGTTTTTCAATCAGTTCTTTCAGGGCGTTCCGGTTGGAAAAATGCTCCAGACTGCCGGTTATCACGAATACTTTTCCCTGCAGACGGTTTTCGGTCTGCTGATCGTATTCACGGGACAAATCCAGCTCTCGCAGCACGCTGTCAAACATTTCGCTGTGCCGGGGATCCGTCCACCACTGCACGTAGCCTTCTGCGATGACCGTTCCGATCCCGTCGATGGCACTGAGCTCTTCCACATCTGCGTTCCGCACTCTTTCCGGATCCTCCTGAAAGGCACGGCAGATCAGCTTTGCCGTGGCAAGCCCGATGTTCGGAATGCCGCAGCCGTACAGAAAGCGTGAGAGCGTTGTATGTTTTGCCCTCTCAATGCTGGCCTGCAGATTTTCATAGGACTTCAGGCCAAAACCGTTCATGGCAACAATGACGTTCTTATGCTGATCCAGATGGAAAATATCTACGAAAGAATGAATCAGCCCGTGGGCCATGAATTTTTCCAATGTCGCCTCGGAAAGCCCCTCGATGTTCAGGGCGTCCCGGCTGACGAACAGCGTATAGGACTTCATGGCTTTGGCCGGGCAGTCCGGGTTCTCGCAGTAGAGGGACTGCGCCTCGTTTACCGCACGGATTTCCGCATGACCTCCGCAGACCGGACACTTGTCCGGGATGGGAAGTGTCCCGCTTCTGGTCAGATTCTCCGCAATCTGGGGGATGATCATGTTGGCCTTGTAGACCTCCAGTTCGTCCCCAATTCCAAGCTGCAGCTCTTTTACGATACTCACGTTGTGCACGCTGGCGCGGGTAACGGTAGTTCCTTCCAGCTCGACCGGTTCGAATATAGCCACCGGATTCAGCAGCCCGGTGCGTGAAGGACTCCACTCCACCTCCAGGAGGTGCGTCGTCCGCTTTTCGTCCGCCCACTTGAATGCGTAGGCATTTCGGGGATATTTCGCCGTGGTGCCGAGACTGTCTCCGTACGCAATATCATCATACAGGGCGACAAGGCCGTCGGAGGGAAATTCATTCTCCGCCACCTGTGTGGAAAAGTAGCGCATGGCATCGTCCAGCGTGTCTGCTGTTACATCTCTCCACTCTACGGTAGTAAAGCCCTGTTCCTGCAGCCACAGGAACTGCTGTTCCCTGGAATTTTTGAAATCCGGTTCCGGAATGGCGCGTACCAGGGAGAACGCATACAGATAAACATGCCTCTGTGCGGTCACTTCGTTATTCAGCTGGCGCACAGAACCGCTGCAGAGATTGCGGGGATTTTTGTATTTGGCGTCTACATCATCTATTTCCTCGTTGATCCTTTCAAAATCCGGGTAATTGATAACCGCCTCCCCGCGGATAATCAGCTCTCCCTGATACGGAATCCGCAGGGGGAGATTGACAAATGTTCTTGCATTATTGGTTACCACCTCGCCGATAATGCCGTTTCCGCGGGTTACCGCCTTCTCCAGAACTCCGTTCCGGTAAGTCAGAACGATGGTCAGCCCGTCCATTTTCCAGGACAGGAGTGTTTTGTGCCTGCCGATAAAGCTCCGAAGCTGCTCCACGTCTTTAGTCTTATCCAGAGAAAGCATAGGCGATTCATGTCGCTCTTTGGGAAGGGAATCCACCGCCTCATACCCTACCCGGTGGGTCGGCGAGTTGGCCAGAACCATTCCCGTTTCCTTTTCCAGACCGAGAAGCTCATCGTACAGGGCATCATATTCATAATTGCTCATGATCTCCCTGTCCTCGGCATAATATGCCTTTGCCGCCCGGTTCAGGGTGTCCACAAGCTCCCGCATTCTTTTTTTCCTATCTTCCAAAGTTCTCTCCTGCTTTCCGTGTCAGGTATTCTCAGATACGCATAGGCCGCTGTTTCTTTTCGGTTCTGTCATGGTTTTTCACTCAGATGCTACTTTTTAAGCTTTCATTCTCCGATATTCTACTTCTCCGCAGACTTTGCGGTGCTGTCCTGCTTCCGACCGGTTATCCGAAGTAATGTTTCCAGTTCCTTCCCTGTCAGTGTACGGCTTTCGCCCGGCTTCAGATCCCCCAGCAGCACATTTACCACGCGGAAACGTTTTAATTCTACCACACGAACGCCAAGTGCGCCGCACATTCTCCGAATTTGGCGGTTTAGCCCCTGCGTCAGGACAATCCGGAACGTTTGCTCCCCGGTTTTCCACACCCGGCACGGTCTTGTTTTTCTTTTCAGTTCCGGCAGGTAAACGCCATTTCTCATCTGTTCCAGGAATTCATCCGTAACCGGACTGCCGATTGTGACCTCATATTCCTTTTCATGCGCATTTCTGGCCGCCATCATGCTCTGGATCAGATCTCCGTCATCTGTTAAAATCAGCAGGCCTTCTGAATTTTTGTCCAGCCTGCCGGCATAAGTTACCCTTTTTTGATCAGGCAGAAACCTTGTCAGGTTATTTTTCTCCCTCTTTTCGAAGGTACAGACAACACCGGTTGGTTTATAGAATTTCAGATAGGTTTTTGCTTCCGGCAGGGTAACAGCTGTCCCGTCCACCGTAACAACATCCCCTGTTTCCACCTGGCTGCCCGGCTCCGCAAGATTGCCGTTTATCCGGACCCTTCCGCCCGCAATCAGACTGTCTGCCATTCTCCGGGAGCAGATCCCGCAGGAGCTAAGGTATTTGTTGATCCGCAAAGCAATCCCTCCCATGAAGCCAGTATAGCTGCCGTTATTATAGTCGCTGCTGCTATAAATGTCGCTATTATAGCTGCCGTTATTATATATAGTTGCCGTTATATAAGAAAAGCCGGGTGAATAGGATTCATCCGACTGAGTAGAATTTCCATGAGATTAAAAGCGCGTCTGGAGGGAATCGAACCCCCGCCACACGGTACCGGAAACCGTTGCTCTATCCGCTGAGCTACAGACGCAAAGCATTACATTGTCCGAAGAGACAACATGAGTATATTAGCACATGACTTTTTACTTGTCAAACGCTGAAAAAAGCCCCGGAAAACCGGGGCTTACGCATTAACGACAATCTGATTCCTGTGCACCAGACGAATGACCGTCTAATAAATGAATGCCCGTTATTCTGTCACTGTCATAGAATCTTCCGCCGACTCAGGCTGCTGTGGCATCTGTATTTTCTGCATCTGCCTGTTCTTCTGTGCCCTGTGCCGTATCGGAAGCGCTTTCCGCCGGAGCGGTCGCGTTGGCATCCAGATATCCCAGATCTGAAAGCTTCTGGTAAATGGCCTGTGCCATCTGCTCGTGGCCTGCCTCGGAGTATGCTGCCTCATCAATATGAAGCGAGAGGTTGATGTAGTGATCTCCGAAAGCGGAAATCTGTGCATTATCATAATCATCGGTGTTGATGGAAACAACGCTGCTGTCCGGATAAAATCCGCAGATAATGTATTTATCCTGGTTGGTGTAGGTAGCCAGAATCTTCTTTTCCTGCTCTACCAGCTCCGATACATCGTAACCCCAGCCACCGTAATAACCAATGCAGATAACCGGAATATAATTCAGGTCATCGCGATCCTTCTTGTACTGATCCACATCATCCCTGACTGTGGTTTCTGTGGCACTTCCCTCTACGCCGAGAGCAGCGATCTTGTCCGCGTGTCCGCTGATGAAGTTCTGAATATCCTCATTGCTGACACCAGCCAGTGCCATCTGCGAGAGCGAACCGGACATATTCCAGGTATTATCCTCTACCTTATAATCGTAGCCGTTATTTTTCAGGATATCCTGCAGCTTGGCCGGGTAGCCGATGGACTGATCCGCATCGTCCATATCAAAACTGTCTCCGCGGATACTGATTCCCGCCGCAACAGCCTCCGGTGTAGGAGTCGGTGTCTCGGTAGGTGTGGGTGTCGGTGTCTCCGTCACAATAGAAGCAGAAGTTACAGCCTCTGTAGGTGTGGGCGTCGGCGTGGATGTCACCACAGCTTCCTGCTGCGCCTCCGCCTGTGCCTGCGCGTTCAGCTGATCCTGCGTATTCTGCATCTTGTGAACCTTCAGCCCGATAAACGTTCCCATACCGGCAATTAAAACCAGGCTGATGATAAACAACAGTACTCTCTTAGCCATATTTATACCCCCATACGAGTTTTTTCTGACTTCTGAATAACAGTTCTATTGTACGGGAAATATCTGTCTTTTTCAAGGCATACGGAAAATTATTCCGCTGTGGCGATCAGCTCTTTGGAGTGTTCCCGGTTCATGGTTCTGCACATCTCCACCAGTTTTTCCAGCGGAACCCCGTGCAGCTGCTGCTTCTGTCCGCGAACGGTGACAGATACCGTTCCTTCTGCCGCTTCTTTGTCTCCGACAACAACGATGTAAGGATCACGGAAGGTCTTGAAGTTCTTGATCTTCTCGTTCATGTTCTTGTCCTCGTAATCCACCTCTGTGCGGACACCGGCTTCACGAAGAGCGGAAACTACTTTTTCCGCATACTCGTTGTGCTCGGTGCGGATGGGGACAACGCCTACCTGATACGGGCTGAGCCAGAACGGGAAGGCTCCTTTATAGTTCTCTATCAGAATTCCGATAAAGCGCTCCATGGATCCGAAGATAGCGCGGTGAATCATAACCGGCTGCTTTACGCTGCCGTCCTGCGCCGCATATTTCATGTGGAAGTTCAGCGGAAGCTGGAAATCCAGCTGAATGGTTCCCATCTGCCATTCCCTTCCGAGAGCGTCCTTCATCTTCAGGTCGATCTTCGGTCCGTAGAAGGCTCCGTCTCCTTCGTTTACCTCGTAGTTGCCCTCTCCGTAAACATCATTCAGGATATCCTTCAGCTCGGCCTCTGCCTTGTTCCAGACGTTGATGTCTCCCATGTAATCATCCGGCCTGGTGGAAAGCTCCGCCCGGTAGGTCAGTCCGAAGGTTCCGTAGATTTCTGTCGCAATATCCATGATATCCTTGATCTCGTCGGCGATCTGTTCTTCAGAAACCAGAATATGCGCATCATCCTGACGGAACATCTGTACGCGGAACAGTCCGTTAAGCTCCCCGGATTTCTCTTTTCTGTGAATCACATCCACCTGATTGATTCGGAACGGCAGATCTCTGTAGGAGCGCAGACGGTTCTGATAGACCAGAATGGCGTTCGGGCAGTTCATCGGCTTGCAGGCGTAGTAATCGCTCTCATCCTCCTTTACGCCGGGGATGATGAACATATTCTGCTTATAGTGTCCCCAGTGTCCGGATGTCTGCCAGAGTCTGGAATTGCTCAGTACGGGACCGGAAATTTCCTGATAGCCGTGCTTCTCGTGAATGCCTCTCCAGAAGTCAAGAAGAGCGTTAAACAGCTTCCATCCTCTGGGAAGCCAGTAGGGCATGCCCGGCGCAGTCTCGTCGAACATAAACAGCTCCTGCTGCGGTCCGATCTTCTTGTGATCTCTCTCAGCTGCTTCCTTCAGAAATTTCTTAAATTCTTTCAGCTGGGCTTTGTCCGGAAACGCATAGACATAAATTCTCTGCAGCTGATCTCTCTTCTCGTCTCCTCTCCAGTAAGCACCGGACACGGAACGAATTTCAAAGGCAGCGTTCATCAGTTCCTGGGAATTGTCCACATGAGGTCCGCGGCAGAGATCCACGTAATCATCACCCGTATAGTAGATAGTGATCGTTTCGTCCTCCGGAAGATCCTGGATCAGCTCTGTTTTGAATTTCTGTCCCCGGAACAGCTCCAGCGCCTCCTGACGGGAAACTTCCTTTCTTGTCCAGGGCTCGCGGCGTTTGATGATCTCATGCATTTTATCCTCAATCATCTTAAAATCATCCGTGGTAAGCGTTCTGGGAAGGACAAAATCATAATACAGACCGTTCTCAATCTGCGGTCCGATGGCATACTGCACCTTATCTTTTCCGAAAATCTCAATAACCGCCTTTGCCAGGATATGGGCAAGTGAATGACGGTAAACCTGTAAATACTCCTCGCGTTCCATTTGAACTCCTTTCTCTGCCAGTTCTGCAGAATCAGAACTGAAAACCTGAACAACGTACAGCCTCATTGCTGGCAATGTGCATGTCACGAACGAAATCAGAACTGTGAACCCGAACAACATGCAGTCTTCTGTAGGGACGGACAGATGTTGCAGAGATGTCTCTGTGCCGCTTCCGCGCCACTTCCCGTTTCTTCCTGCTGACAGATCCGGAATGAGAAAAAGCTTCCTGTTCCCAGGCCTTTTTCGAAAATCCGTCCTATATGCAAAAATCCCTCACAGACTTCCTAACAAAGTCTGTGAGGGACGAATACTCTGATCCGCGGTTCCACCCTGCTTGCTGCTTCGTCCTGTCCATAAAAAGGACATTCCGGCAGCCTCTTTTTTCATGACGATAACGGAATCACCGGGCCGTATTGAGGCCGCTCGGAGGTGGTCTTCAGCTGCATCTGTCCGGGTTCTTTCACCAGCCGAACCTGTCTCTTGGGAATTCCACAGCCTACTCTTCTCTTCATCGCTTTACTGACGCAATTATAGGCAGTGTCCTCAAAAAAGTCAAGGGAATACTTGCACCTCTGATGTACTCATATGATGTGACACAAGGGGCAACTCATGTGGCAACTTACTGCAACTGCAACTCATTTCAGATCCTGCAAGCTTTAACTACTGCCTCTTTGATTGCACCGGCGTTCTGAAATCCATCATCTGAAAGTTCTTCCGCAGCCTCATTCAGAGCTTCCGGCAGGCCTTGCCGCAGCCGATCGTATTCCCGCAGGATAACCTCTTTTCGAATTCCAACTTCGGAAGATGCCGCGGCAAAAGTGCTGCGATTTATTTTTTCCCATTCCCGAACACCGGCGACAGCAATCGACATTTCGGATGTGCCCTCCCTGTAAATCAGGGTACTGACCAGATCATACGCCGGAGCAAGACGGATTTCCTGCAAATCGTACCTGTAGAGCAAAGACAAATTTTTAATGTGATTATCCGTATTGCCTATCAGGACGTCGAAAATCATCACATCCAGCAGCTTTAGCTGGTCACGAAGCGGATCGGATGAGACCCTCTTGACCAAATCAAAAACATCCGCCAGATAATGTTCTCCGGGCTTCTCATATTTGTCTTCGGACACAATACCCAGAGCCTGTCCTAAGTCCTCCTGATGAAGACGCAGCGGCACTGGTAGACCGCCAATGTTTTTCACCGTATGCAGCCTGTCCCGGTCATAGCGTTCGGTCGCCAGCAGAATACCGGCATCATCCATACGCCCGGTGTGGATAATAAAGCTTTTTGCCACCGCTATTCCGAGATTTGCGGCTGTCCGGAGGATAAGCTGCTCATTCTCAACGATGTTTGAAAGCCGCACATGACTCTGTTTGACAATGTGGGTACTAGGCGCTGTCCCCAGCGGCTGATACCATTTTTTCTCCGCCTGATCATAATATAAGCCCACCTTCCCGGACGCACCGGTCAGAGACAGATGCGATTTGACGACAATCTCCGCCGACCTTGTGGCTCCCTCTGCGGCGAGCCTTCTGACGTCTTCAATGGAAAGCTCCTCGTAGGCACATGCTTCAGATTTATTCCCGGATTCCTCCTCTATCCGGATCGCCCCTAGACATTCTTTACCAAGTCCGGCTAGAATTGAGAGATAATCATTTTCGTCCACGTGCATCCACTGTGCAACACTTCGCCTGGTAAAACCTTCTGGAAGGAGCCCCTCAAAAAAGCACCTGGTTCTGCGTGCGCTAAACGGCTCACGTTGAAGCGGAAGGCTCACTGAAATGGGAATCTCTCTCTTCAAAAAATCCGGATCATAAGAAAAAACTGCATCCGTCCCGCTATTTCCTCTGATGCGGCCGACGGATACGGGCAGTCCGTTCAGCTCTATATATACATGCAAAATTCTCATCTCTCCCCTCCTCTTGTCTGAATGCAAATATCCAACCCAAGAAGCATGGCTACCGAGATAGCCTTGTCCAATTCGGCCGTTTTTTTCCCATTCTCAAGATTCGACAGAAAACTGACGCTGAGGCCGGTGAATTCGGAAATGTATGTCTGCGTATAGCCCAATTCTTTTCTTCTGGTGCGAATCGCCTCCCCAAAAGTTTTGGAATCCGTGACTTTCACAATCATAAAGTACTCTTTTACCCTTCTTTATTATTAGTCGATCGGCTAAGAATCAATAGGATTTATTATAATTTAGCCGTTCGCAAAAGTCAAAACAAGTTGGACAATCGATGCCCCCATAAATGACAGACTAACATTTTACCGCGACAATCCCCTCCCGCTATGCTATGATGTACATGGACGTTCGTCTGTTCTCTGCGCACCGGTCGGTGCATCATTCAAAATAATTAAAATCTGTATCACTTGCACACATGGGAAAGGAGGTTTTCTGATCTGTAATACACTGTCCCTGCAGATGTCAATATCTGCACTTTTCCGGCATTCTCTGTAAAGACAGCAGCGGAAAACAAGACTGCCGGAAAACCTTTTCAAAACGGATGAACGTACCAGAAAAAGGGCTGCCGCACAGCATGCACAAAACGAATTTCTCGTAAAGAAATTCTTGTCATGTATAACACGACAGCCTTTTCCTGTCTTTCCTGCAATCTCCAGCTATGTATCAAAAAATAGGGGTTCCGAAGGAAATATCCGCAAGCGCAGCAGGAAGATTAGTACCGCTGCACGAGGAAAGAGCGCAAGCGCATCCCGGAGAAATATTCATTTTTCCTTTTCTAATTCTGCTTCTCCAGCTCCTCTACGAGTTCCTGCAGCTCGATGTACCGGTTCAGCCGCTCGTCCAGTCTGGCGTCTGTCTCTTCTTTTTCTCTGGAAATCTCCGCCAGCCTGCCGTAATCGGTTGCGGCTTCTTCCATCTGCTTTTCCAGCTCCGCGCTTTTCTGCTCCAGCGCTTCAATTTCCTCTTCAATGTGCTCGTATTCCCTCTGGTCGGAAAAGCTCAGTTTTTTCTTTCTGACCCTGTTTTGCCAGTTTTGCTTCCCGCCGGCGGTTCCGCCTTCCGGTGCGCTGTTTTTCCCCGCGCCGACAAAATTGTTCTGCGCAGAACTCTCCTCCCGGAACAGCAGATCTCTGCCTGTCTCCCCGCAGTGTTCCCGATATTCCGTGTAGCCTCCCTCGCTCTGCCAGAGTGTTCCGTCCGACTGAAATGCAAAGATGCGGGTTACGACCCTGTCAAGAAAATACCGGTCGTGGGAGACCACCAGCACAATGCCCGCAAAGCGATCCAGATAATCCTCCAGAATCTGAAGGGTCTGAATATCCAGATCGTTGGTCGGCTCATCCAGAATCAGCACGTTGGGAGCGCCCATCAGCACCTTCAGCAGGGCAAGTCTGCGCTTCTCCCCTCCTGAAAGCTTTTCGATCAGGGAGTACTGCATCTCCCCGTCAAAAAGGAAACGCTCGCACATGGATGACGCGGAAACCATCCCGTCGCTGGTCTGCACATATTCTGCCGTGTCCCGAATAAAGTCTATGACGCGCTCGTCAGGCACCAGCGCCTCGTTTTCCTGTCCGAAATAACCGATCTTGATTGTCTGGCCGATTTCTACCGTTCCGGAATCCGGCTGCACCGCTCCGATGATACATTTCAGCAGAGTGGATTTTCCGCAGCCGTTCGGGCCGACAATTCCCACCCTGTCCGTTTTCCGGAACAGGTAAGTGAAGTCGCGGAACAGGGTTTTTCCGTGATAGCTCTTGCTGATTTCGTCCAGAATGATGGTTTTATTGCCCATGCGCCCGGACAGGGAGTCCAGCTGGATCTGCCGCTCCTCCACAATTTTTTCCCGGTTCGCCAGTGCTTCAAAACGCTGGATGTGAGCCTTTTGCTTGGTGGACCGCGCTCTTGCACCCCGCATCATCCAGGCCAGATCTTTTTTATAGAGTGCGGCCATCTTGCGCTCCGCGGCGACAGCGCTGTTTAGTCTTTCCTCCTTCAGCTCCAGATACCCGGAATAATTGGTGTGGCAGCGGTATGCCTTTCCCCTGTCCAGCTCCAGAATCTGATTCGTCACACGGTCAAGAAAATAGCGGTCGTGCGTAACCATCAGGAGGGCTCCCCTCCATTTTCGGAGATAATCCTCCAGCCACTCGATCATTCTTCCGTCCAGATGGTTGGTGGGCTCGTCCAGAATCAGGAGATCGCAGGGTGTAAGTATGGCAGAGACCAAGGCTGCCCGTTTTTTCTGGCCGCCGGAAAGCTTGTCCGGCGTCATGTCCGGATTATCAATCCCGAATTCCAGCAGTCTGGCCCGTACCTCCCCCGTCACATCCCAGTGGTCGGCTTTCCCGGAAACACGGGAGACGGCATTCTCCAGAACCGTTCTTTCTGCATTAAACACCGGAGTCTGCGGCAGATAGGAGATCCGCAGTCCCTTGCGGGTGATGACCTGTCCTCTGTCCGGCTCCATCGTTCCGGAGGCAATTTCCAGAAAGGTGGATTTCCCCGTTCCGTTCACTCCGACCACTCCTATTTTATCGGTGTCCTCAATTCCCGCCGTGACGTCCGTCAGAATCGGACGGGAGACATATGCCTTGCTGATATGCTCCAGATTCATCAGATTCATTCTGTTTCTCCTTGTCTGCCTGCCAGAAGCCCTGAAGGCTGTCCTTCACATTACTCAGACTGCAGAGTCTTACGTCCTCCCGCCAGTCGGCGGGAAACAGCTTCCGGTTCTCCTGCATATCAAATCTGCTGTCCAGAAGAAGAATCACCCCCCTGTCACGAGCCGTACGGATGACTCTTCCGGCTGACTGCAGCACCTTATTCATGCCGGGAATCCGGTAGGCATAATCAAAGCCGCTTCCGTTTTTCCGGTCATAATAATTTTTCAGCAGTTCCCTTTCCTCCCCGATCTGGGGGATCCCTGTGCCGACGATGATCGCGCCGATCAGGCGCTCCCCGGTCAGATCAATTCCCTCCGAAAAGATTCCTCCCATAACGCAGAAACCGATTCTTCCTGTTCCTTCCTGCGGCGCAGACTGGAACATCCGAAGAAACTCTTCCCGCTGCTTTTCCTCCATGTACGGTTCCTGGACCGCGGTTTGTTCCTCCGGGTATTTTTCCGAAAAAATCTCCGAGACGTTCTGCAGCATCTGATAGGAGGGAAAGAAAGCCAGATAATTGCCTCTCCGGGCGGATGCAGCCGCGTAGATGTAATCCGCGATTTTCTCATATTCCCCTGCCGTCCTCCGGGTGTACAGCGTGCTGACATCCTGCCCGATCAGAAGCAGGCGGTTATTCCTGTCAAAAGGAGACGGTATGGCAACCGCGTAATTGTCTGTCCGGCTGCTTAAAAGGCTCATATAGTAGCGGACGGGAAGCAGTGTCGCGGAGAGGAATACCGCAGATATTCCCCGGTTCAGACAGTTCTGGAGATTCTGCGCGGGATTGACGCAGAACAGGCGGACCAGAAACCGATCCTGTCGGGTAACGGCGGAATAGATCACATAGTTTTCATCCAGCAGATCACTGATATTCAAAAAATCCGTGATCTGAAAATAGAAGTTCAGTAACAATTTCCGGTGTTCACCCTCCCGCATATCGGAAAGAACCTCCTCTGTCTGCGCCGCCAGATTGACCAGCTGCGTAAAGAGTTCCTCCACGGAAGTTCTCTTAAAATATGTACGGCGGAAACTGTTTCCGCCCCTACTGTTTGGAGACCGGCCGGAAACATTCTGCCGTTCCATTCCCGATCCAATGCCCGGATTCTCCTGCGCCTCCTGCTCCCTTCGGTAGGCAAGCATAATCCGGCTGCATTTCTGCAGGGTTTTCCGCATCCTGGTCAGATTATAACGTAGATTCTGCCTTCGTTTTCTTTCCTTCTCGTCCGCCCTGCTTTTCCGGCGGACTGTCGGTGTTCCTGACATTCTCCCCATTTCTGTTGCTGCCGCAGGAATTGCAGCTTTCTCTGTCACCGCTGCGGGTAATTCTCCTGTTTCCGCTGCTGCCGCAGAAATAACTGCTCTCTCTGCAGCCACTTCGGCTCCGGCTTTCATTCCTTCCCCTGTTCCGGCCTGCAGAAATGCCGCTTCAGAGAATAGTGACGCCCCACTGTCAGCGGGAAAGCCTGTTGTCTCCGTCTGATCGAGCTGAACCAGAACTTCCTTTGCCAGTTTTCCCGCGTCCAGAAAATCCTCCCGGAAAATCTGTGCGCTGTACATCTCCCTGCCCCGGTCTACCAGATTGTGCGCCTCATCAATAACAAAAAGATAATCGCCAACCTTTCCCGTCTCGCCGAAATAGCGCTTCAGCTTCGCGTTCGGGTCAAACACATAGTTGTAGTCGCAGATAACCGCGTCCATAAAATAAGAGAGATCCAGCTGCATTTCAAACGGACAGACATTCCATTTCTCCGCCTGCTGCTGCAGGGTCTCCCGCGTGTAGTCCCGGCCTTCGGTCAGCATCTCGAAGATGGCCGCATTCACCCGGTCAAAATGCCCCTTTGCGCGGGGACAGGACGCCGGATTGCAGTCCGGCTCGTCCAGAATACACATTTTTTCTTTTGCTGTAATAGTGATGGATTTGCAGGAGACTCCCTTCGCGCGGAGGATCAGAAATGCTTCCTCGGCCACCGTTCTGGTGATGGTTCTGGCTGTCAGATAAAAAATTTTATCCGCCTTTTTCTCCCCCAGCGCGTGCACCGCCGGAAAAACAGCCGACATTGTTTTTCCGATCCCGGTAGGTGCCTGTACGAAGAGCTGTTTCTTCCTCAGAATGGTGCGGTAAATATCGACAACCAGCTCGTGCTGCCCTTGCCGGTAGGGGAAGGGAAATTCCAGGCCGTGGACAGAGGCATTCCTCTTCTCCGTCCAGCGTACCTGGAAATCCGACCACCTCTCATATTCCGAAATCAGATTCATGAACCAGTCCCGGAGTTCTTCCAGCGTGTACTCCTCCATGAATTTCTTCTCGGCTTCGGTTTCCAGGCTGACATAGGTCATGCAGATCCGGATTTTTTTCAAATTGTTCTGCGAGCCGTAGATCCAGGCATAGCACATGGCCTGTGCCAGATGGACAGGAACGGGCTCCTCAATCCGTTCCAGATCGGCATAGACGCCCTTGATCTCTTCGATCATGACCTTTTTACCTGCCGTCAGAATTCCGTCGGCCCGTCCCTCCACCACAAGGGTGTAGTTTTTCTCTTTTTTCTGCCAGCGCAGGGGAACCTCCGCCTGATAACCGGTTCCCCGGCGTCCCTGCACCTTGCGGTGCACGCGGCTTCCGGCCGCCATTGCCTCCCGCTCGGCCCATCCACCCCGGCGGTTGTCCAGATCTCCGCTCCGGAGAATAAATTCCACCAGCGCCCGGACGGATGTCCTTATGATAATTTCTTCGTCCTTCATCCGTCTTTCCCTGCCTGGTTCCTCCTGACTCACTGCAGCCCGTCTCCGCCATTCTCCCTGTTCCGCTGAGCCTTGCCCAGCATGGTTCCTCCCGGTTCTCTTCGAAGCTTTAACCCTTGTTCTCGTTCATCGCCCGCAGGACTTCTGCCGCCCGGTCAAGGCCGTCGTTGGCGACTCCGGCAAAATCTCCGGAGTCCGCTTTTTTGGCGTACTCCGGATTGATGGGCAGCCTGCCCAGCACCGGAAGCTTCTCCGCCTCCGCCACTTCTTCCAGATGACTCTCGCCGAATACCGAAATCTTTTCTCCGCAGTGGGGGCAGATCATGTAGCTGTAGTTTTCCACCACACCCAGAACCGGAACATCCATTTTTTCAGCCATGTGGACGGCCTTTGTGACAATCATCCGCACCAGGTCCTGCGGGGAGGTAACAATAATAATCCCGTCCAGCGGAAGCGACTGGAAAACCGTCAGCGGAACATCACCGGTTCCCGGAGGCATGTCCACCAGAAGAAAATCCAGTTCTCCCCAGACGACATCGGTATAAAACTGCTTGACCATGTTGGCAATGACAGGCCCCCTCCAGATGACAGGATCCTCTTCATTCGGCAGAAGCAGATTGGTGGAGATAATCTTGATGCCGTTATCTGCTTCCAGCGGGTAAAGCCCGTTGTCATCCCCCACGGCAGGGCCGTGAATACCGTACATTCTGGGGATGGACGGTCCGGTGATATCCGCGTCCATAATGCCGACACGGTATCCCTGCAGCGCCATCAGATTGGCCAGAGACGCTGTGACCAGCGATTTTCCGACTCCTCCCTTCCCGCTTACCACACCGATCATATGACGGATGTTGGAATAGGGATTTTCTTCCACTCGAAATTCTGATTTATCCAATGTTACGTTCCTTCCTTCCTGTTTTCCGCTGACGGCAGCACAGACACTGACCTTTCTTTTTCCGCACACCTCTGTATCAGTTATTCCAGAGCTCCGCACAGGGGCGGCCCAGACACTGACGCTTCTTTTTTTCACATACACCACAGACCCCTGTGAGATAACGCTGTGCTGATATCCTGCTGTGCTGCTTTACTGATTTCTGTACTGCTTTACTGATTTACTGTTTTCCCCGGCTGCCCTCAGATTTCCGTAAAGGTATATCTCTGCTTAATGCCGGATGTAACGATATCAAATACGATGGTTCCGTCCGGCTGAACGGTCTTGTCGTACTGAAGAACCTTGTCCGCAAATTTTTGACGGATATACTCCTCTGGATCCTCGCACTGGATCTCTTCAATAAACACGTCCCGCATCTGATTGTTCGGGCACTTGTTGAAAATTTCCCATACTGTCTCGTATTCTTTCATCTCTTATTTCTCCGTGTTCTTTTTATGTTCCCCGAACTTCCGGTGTTTTTGTGATTACAGTGTTAAAAGCCCGAAACCACCCATAATCATGAATGGGTGATAATATGACTGTCCGCCGTTTATTCCTGCTCCGCGTATGTCCGGCAGATCTTCCAGGCCTCCACCAGCCTCTCCAGGCTCCAGGCCGCATTGGCCGGGCTGGTGGAAGGCATTTTTTCCGCCTCCCGGCCTGTAACGGGAAGAATGTATTTCCGGTACAGGTTCCAGGATGCAGCTCCGTTGCAGAAAATGCGGCGGATATCGGCGGTTCTCAGTATCCCGCTGATGTCATTCGGGACGACATCCCGCAAACTGCTGTCGCTGGAGCCGGCGATGGTGCATGCCGCTATGGTGTCCCACATGGCAATATGATGCCGCCGCAGAAATTCCCTTTTCTGCGGTATAGTCTCCGGCACAGCCGTATTCTTCCCGTCTCCGAAAACTTCCGCCATCATTTTCCAGTAGCGGTTCTGCGGATGCCCGTAGAAAAAACCGGTCTCTCTGGATTTCACCGAGGGAAAGCTCCCCAGCACCAGAATTCTGGAATTCTTATCATAGAATGGCGGAATGGGATGCACCTGATGCTCCGCCTGCATGGTTTTTGCCTTCATTTCGGTTCTTCTTCGTCAAATTCCACAACCACGTAAAAACCCCTGGGGGTGTCCTTGATTTCCCTGACGATTCCCTTTCGTGATTTCAGCCTCTCATACGGCTGGTAGTTTTTGCTCATGGCAACAGCCGGGATAATCGTATAGTAGTAGGAGGCAGGAAGCTGGCTCTCTGTCACATCCACCTCCTGTCCTTCCTGTACAAGTCCCGGCCGCTCCATCTTGAATTCCATCTTTCTCATCTGTTCCTGTACACCGCTTTTCTGTCCGCCGTCCCCTGAGCGGAAGTATGGATTTTCATTCCGCACACTGCCTGTTTGTGACGCTATTCCGGATCAGTGATGGAACAGCCGGATTCCGGTAAACGCCATGGCAATGCCGTATCTGTCGCAGCAGTCGATGACGTCCTTATCCCTGATGGATCCGCCCGGCTCTGCGATATACTTGACGCCGCTTCTTACCGCCCGCTCAATGTTGTCGGAGAACGGGAAGAACGCATCGGAACCGAGAGATACATCGGTCATTTTGTCCAGCCATTCCCGCTTCTGCTCCGCGGTAAACGGATCCGGCTTCACTTTGAACACCTTCTGCCATTCGCCGTCCCGCAGCACATCCTCCGAATCGTTTCCGATGTACACATCAATCGCGTTGTCCCTGTTCGGACGCGCGATCTCCTCCAGGAACGGAAGCTCCAGAACTCTGGGGCTCTGGCGCAGCCACCAGTTGTCCGCCTTTCCGCCGGCAAGTCTTGTGCAGTGTACACGGGACTGCTGCCCGGCTCCCACGCCGATGGCCTGCCCGTCTTTTACAAAGCAGACGGAGTTTGACTGCGTGTACTTCAGGGTGATCAGGGAGATTTTCAGATCTCTCATGGCCTCTGCGGGAATCGTCTTGTTTTTAGTGACGATATTGGAGAGCAGCTGATCGTCGATTGCCAGCTCCTGCCTCCCCTGCTCAAAGGTGATGCCGAAAATCTGCCGGTGCTCCAGCGGCTCCGGTACGTATTCCGGATCAATCTGAATGACGACATAGCCGCCCTTCTTTTTCTCCTTCAGGATTTCCAGCGCTTTTTCTGTGTACCCCGGAGCAATGACTCCATCCGATACCTCGTGCCGGATCAGCATGGCCGTGTCCTCGTCACAGACATCAGAGAGAGAGATAAAATCCCCGAAGGATGACATGCGGTCTGCTCCTCTTGCCCTGGCGTAGGCGCACGCCAGCGGGGACAGATCGCCGTACTCCTCTACCCAGTAGATTTTTTTCAGGACATCCGGGAGCGGCAGTCCGACTGCCGCCCCTGCCGGCGAGACATGCTTAAAGGACGTCGCAGCCGGAAGGCCTGTCGCCTGCTTCAGGTTTGTCACCAGCTGCCAGCCGTTCAGCGCATCCATAAAATTGATATAGCCGGGACGGCCGTTCAGTATCTGAATCGGGAGATCCCTGCCGTCTGTCATATAAATGCGTGACGGCTTCTGATTCGGGTTGCATCCGTATTTTAACTGCAGTTCATTCATCGCTTGCTTCCTTTCTTCCCGGCGCCCGGAAGGGCTTGCCGGTTCTGGTCGTTCCGGTTCAGCTGCCTAGTCTGCCCTGCCGCACAGACGCCGCTGTGCCCCTGCTGCCTGTTGCTGTCTGCTCTTATTTGTTTTTATTGACAATTCTTGACTCATACGCCCCGGTTTGGATATCGATATAGCGGGTAAACAGAGAAACCTTGTTGCTGCTGTTCAGACTTTCCCAGAGCGCACTGGTAAACGCGTCGATGTCATCCGGGATATTCACTTTTTTCGGTTCTCCCTCGAAGCTGGGGAGCGGATTGCCGTCGTGCCGGTAGGTAGAGATAAAATGTCCCTCTCCGGCAGGAGCCGCGCTGTAGTCAAACGTATAGCGAAGGCACTGGGAAGGATCCCCGTCGTTACTCTTCAGGATGGATATCTGATAGCCGAAGCTTCCGTTTTCCACAGTAAGGAGACCAGATATTCTGGGTGTATAATTCGGTCCGTCCGGCTCGAACTCTCTGCCGCGCAGGGCTTCCTCAAAGGTTTTCCCCGCCTTCAGGCCGTCGAAAACCGTATCGGTCTGGTCGCCGTTTGTGACTATCGTGTGCACAGCGTCCGGAACACGGACCGGCGCATAGATAATCAGGCTGGGATCCTCCATTTTGGAAGGATCAAAAGCCTGTGTGCGGATTCCTTCCCCGTCCTCCACAAACACACGGTTTCTGCTGTTCTCGCTGCGTCCCATGATAAAATATCCGATTACTGCGTGTTTGCCGTCCGCGGAGCGTCCGATCACAATCCCTCTTCCGGGATATGCGTTGTTCTTCAGCTCCTGAAACAGATCAGTCTTTTCCATCGGTTTCCTGCCCCTTTCCCTCCGCGTTCTTTTTGTGTTTCGTCTCTATCGTATCATGTTTTGCCGGAAATTTCTCCCTCTTTTCACAGCTCCGGACGTTTTCATCCGGAACGGTCTTTTCTGCCCCTTTCCGCCGTCTTTTTAAATCCGCAGTTACAGCCGACGCCAAAAGAAGCCCTGAAGTAGCGGATTCCTGCTGGCTTTCATAAAACCGACAGCCGAAACCGGGTTTAAATCCGCTGCTCCGGCAGATGCGGACTTGCCGTGTAAACTGCCGGAACCGGAAAGAAAGAATGGTTACAGCTCAATCAGTTCCTTTGGTGAGGATGTCAGGTTCCGGATTCCGTTTTCTGTAATAATCACCATGTCCTCGATCCGCACCCCGCCGAATCCCGGAATATAGATTCCCGGCTCTACGGTCTCTACCATCCCCGGCTCCAGCACCGTGTGATCCGCCGGAGAGAGCGTCGGTTTTTCGTGGATGTAAAGTCCGACACTGTGTCCCAGCGCGTGGCCGAAATAGGAGCCATAGCCCGCTTTTGTAATCACGTTTCTGGCAATCGCGTCCGCTTCCCGTCCGGTCATTCCGGCATGAAGTCCGTTCAGCGCCTCCGTCTGCGCCTCCAGGACAACGCCGTAAATTTCCTTCTGCTTCTCGTTCGCTTTTCCCACGACAACCGTTCTGGTCATATCGGAACAGTAGCCCTTCCAGATGCAGCCGAAATCCATGGTGATAAAGTCTCCGTTTTCAATCACCTTTTCTCCCGGCACTGCGTGAGGCATGGAGGAGTTCAGCCCGGAAGCCGCGATTGTGCTGAAGGAAAAGCCTGTGGCTCCGTGCATTTTCATCTGATACTCCAGCTTTGCCGCCAGCTGAAGTTCTGTCATGCCCGGCCGTATTTCCTTTAGTATATCCGCAAAGGCGGCGTCTCCGATCGCCTCCGCATGCGCCATGATCTCCTGCTCTTCCGGCGTCTTGATCTGACGGATCGAAGTGATCTGGTCTTCCATCGGAAGCCATTGCTGAACCGCGGGAAGCCAGTTGACAAAGCGGCTGAAATCATAACAGTGCATGAAGCGGTCTTCGTACCCGACAATGCTTACCTTGTCTTCCTCAATCAGGTCCTGCAGGATCTTCTTGCGCTTGTGCGCCGCGTTCTCCTCTGTCACCCGGAAGCCCCGCCCGGCAGAGACTTTTTCCGCCGCCTCCGTATAACGGGAATCGGTGATAATGATTTTCTGCTTCCTGGAGATATAAAGCATGCCCTCCCCGTTGAAGCCCGAAATATAACCCATGTTGTGCGGGTCTGTGATGAAAAGCGCCTGCACGCCGCTCCTGGTAAATACATCCGCTATCTGCTGCATTTTAATCAACCTCCTGTAGTCTTCCGTACAGATCCTCCGGAACATAGGCTCGAACCCGGATTCCGTCTGCCAGATATTCTTCCTCCAGAATCTGTCCTGTCTGCCTGATCTGCGCGATAATTCCGGCGTTCTGATAGGGCAGAACCCGCTCCACCAGAATCTGGCCTTTTCTTACCACCTGTTCCAGTATTTCCAGAAACCGGTCCAGCCCTTCCCTGTGCCGGACAGAGACCGGGATCGCGTAATCCGCACGAAAATCATGCAGATGTTTTTCCTCTGTCACCAGATCCTGCTTGTTAAACAGGGTGATAACCGGCTTGCCCTCCGCGCCCAGTTCCCGTAATGTCTGGTATACAATCTCCATCTGCTGCTCCGCATAGGGACTGGAGGCATCCACGACATGGATCAGAATATCTGCCAGAGCCGCCTCCTCCAGCGTGCTGCGAAACGCGTCAATCAGAAGATGCGGAAGCTTGCGGATAAAACCGACCGTATCGGTAAGCAGCACCTCGCTCCCTCCGGGAAGCGTCAGGGCGCGGGTGGTCGGATCCAGCGTCGCGAACAGCGCGTCCTCCTCCAGTACGCCGGCATCTGTCAGCATATTCAGAAGCGTTGACTTTCCCGCATTGGTGTACCCGACAATCGCGGCGGTTTTTCTTCCGCTTTTCAGCCGTCCCTTCCGCAGCACATCCCGGTGCCGTTTTACCAGCTCCAGCTCTTTTTTCAGCGCGCTGATTCTGTCCGCAATCAGCCGCCTGTCCATCTCCAGCTTTTTTTCTCCAGGGCCTCTGGTTCCGATTCCTCCCCCCAGACGGGAGAGAGATTTTCCCAGTCCCGCAAGCCGGGACTGTCGGTAACGGAGCTGTGCCAGCTCCACCTGTATTTTTCCCTCGCTGGTTCTGGCCCGCCCCGCGAAGATATCCAGGATCAGCAGCGTCCGGTCGCAGACCTTGCAGCCCAGCTCCTCCTCCAGATTTTTCATCTGCGCGGGAGAAAGCTCATCGTCGCAGATCACCGTCGTGGCGTCCATCAGCACTGTCATCTCCCGCAGTTCTTCCAGCTTTCCGCGTCCCAGGTACGTACCGGGATCAGGAAGCTCACGAGGCTGCACCAGGCTGGTTACCGTCACCGCCCCGGCAGTTTCCGCCAGCGCGCGCAGCTCCCGCAGGCTGATCTGCGTCTCTTCCTCTTTTCCCCAGGTAATGGCAAATAATATAGCCCTCTCCTGAAATGCCTTGTTTTCAAACATACTCTCTGCTTTCTCCCCTGCTGTCTGCGGAACGGGTCTCTTTTCCCGTGTCAGTATCCGCTGTATGTCCCGTCACCGTACGTTCCGTCTGTCCCGGCGTATGTCCCGTCACCGTACGCTCCGTCTGTCCCGGCGTATGTCCCGTCGCTATACGTTCCGTCGCTGTATGCTCCGTCTGTCCCCGAAGTATCTGCGCTTCCGTCTCCATAACCGCTTTCTGCCGTTCCGCCCGATGTACCGGTGCCGGTGCCCGACTCAGTACCAGCTTCCGTACTATCCGTGCCGCCTGTGCTTCCCGTGCCGCCGGAGGTATCGGAAGAAGCAGGAGGCGTGGCCTTTGTCCGGTTCTGCAGGAATTTCAGTTCCCTGGCGGCATCGGTATTCTGCGGATAAGACTCCGCAAATGCCTTTGCTTTTTCCAGCGCTGTTGTGAAGTCCAGCTTTTTCTCGTAAACAATAATTTCGTTAAATAAAAGTTCTTCCTGCACCTTTCCGTCACCGGAGGAAAGTCCGCTGGAAATATTGCTCAGAGCGCCGTCGTAGTCTCCGTCCGCGATATCACAGAGAGCCAGACCGTTATAGCAGACCGACCCCTGTCCCTCCGTGGAGAGTCCGGACCGGAACAGCTCCCTGGCACTGTCTGTATCCTTGTTCAGCAGATAAATCTTGCCCAGAAGCATAACGGCACCGTCCACCTTTCCCTCCACGGCCGTTTTCAGGTCGTTGATGGCTGCATCGTAATCCTTCAGCTCGAAATTGATCCGGCCCATCTCGTAAGATTCCTCCGGTGTCTGAGGGATTTTCTCCTGCGCCTCTTTCAGATAGGCCGCGCCGTCCGCCTCCCGGTTGTTTCTCGCATAGCAGGTGTAAATCTGCAGATAGACCTCGTAGCTGTCGTCTCGGTCCACGGCCTTCCGGAAATCCTGTCCGGCCTGTCCGAACTTACCGCTGTCCGCATACAGAATACCCCGGAGCAGATAGGCTCTTCCCGCATGTTTCCCCGTGAGCAGCTGGTTGTAAAGATTCATGGCCTTGTCGGTATCGCCGTTCTGGGTATAGGCATTGGCCTGATAAAACAGAACGTCCTCGGTAAAGTCTATGTAATTTCTGTTCTCCGGAATAGCGTCCAGACATTTCTGGAACCAGGAAATGGCTGTATCGTAATCCTTCTGGCGAACCGCCGCGATTCCAAGCCCCCGGTAGGCCTCTGCCTCCGTGCCCGTCTCGTTGTTTAACATATCCTGGAAATAGGACACGGCCTCTGTGTAACTCCCCTTCTCCAGAGCCTCCATTCCCAGTTCATACGTGGTGGGCTGCTTCTCGCTTCCGCATCCTGCCAGGGA
>CACVSR010000014.1 GCA_902756775.1 uncultured Lachnospiraceae bacterium
GATTATGGCCGCCCTGCTCGTATCACTCCGCCGAAGAAGTAATATCATTCTCGGTCACTGCGGAAGTGCCGGATTTTTGTGAATTAATTGCCGACGTTAGTGCTTGATTTAGGTCTTTAGTTTCGCTAGTCAAAGAATTAAGTTGTTTAGTAATATCGTCGAATTTACTATTCGCCATTACGCTAGAAATAATCCCCCAAATCCCAAACGCTACGCCTAGCACCGCTAGTCCGCCCATTACAATCGTGAGCACCAGGGAAGTATGAGATGTTTTTTCTGCCTCTGCCGCTTGTTGCTCTGGCGTTAATTGCTGTGCGGCTATCATTGCTTGGCGCTGCTTTTCGGCCTGGATTCTTGCTTCCTCGGCCCTTCTCGCTTGCTCGTCCGTATATTGCGTCGGCGTTTCCACCATGCCGGGCACCGGTGTTGGCGCATTAGAATTTTGTTTCGAATTGTCCAAAAAGTTATTTACCATATCGTCCATAATTAATCCTTATGTTTTCTTTATTATAACACATCCTCCGGGTCTGTGCTATAATTAAACTATGCGAATATATATCTCAGGCATTTCCGGCACTGGTATGGGTCCACTCGCTCTGATGGCCAAGGCTGCCGGTTTTGACGTAGTCGGCTCCGACCTTTCCGAGGGTCCAGTCACAAAGGAATTAAAAAAAGCCAAAATTGATTTCAAAATCGGGCCCCAGGACGGCCAATTTCTCAAAATTGAGCACGCTCGCGCCCCGATTGATTGGTTTGTTTATACCTCCGCCTTGCCGAAGGATCACCCCGAGCTAAAAATCGCTGAAAAAGACTTTAAAATTAAAACCAGCAAACGCGATGAACTAATTAGCTTCCTCATCAAAAAACTACATCTTAAGCTCGTCGCTGTCGCTGGCACTCACGGCAAGACCACTACCACCGCCGAGATTATTTGGGCTTGCAAGCAGTTGCGCCTGCCAGTTTCCTATATTGTTGGCACTACGCTCTCTTTTGGCCCCGCTGGCGCTTATGACCCGAAGTCCAAATATTTTGTCTATGAGGCAGACGAATATGATCGTAATTTTCTCGCCTTCCACCCCTGGCTTTCTGTTATCACGACCATCGACTACGACCACCCCGACATTTATAAAACGAAGAAAGACTACGACGCTGCCTTCGACCAATTCAAATCTCAGAGTCGCAAAGTCATCTATGGCAACGAAATCGATGCCGACCTCGAGCTCTCTGGCGAGATGCGTCGCTTTGATGCCACCCTTGCTATGGACGCCGTTACGGAGATGTCGAGAAAGCGCGAGGAGAGTGCTTTGTCTGACCCCGTCAAAAAGATTAACGACACTATCCTCCATGCGAAGCTCGTCAAAGCTATGAACTCCTTCCCCGGCGCCAAGCGTCGCTTCGAAAAACTCGCCGACGGCATCTACACCGACTACGCTCATCATCCCGAAGAAATCGCCGCCACATTAGAACTTGCCGCCGAAGAAGCTGAGCGTCAAGAAAAGCAGGGGATTGTGGTCGTCTATCAGCCTCACCAAAACACGCGCCAACACGCTATCCGCGAAGGCTATCTCCACGCTTTCGATCGCGCCGACAAAATCTATTGGCTCCCGACCTACCTCACCCGCGAGAACCCGAGACTAAGAGTCCTTAATCAAGACGAGTTAATTATGGATCTCTATAGCCAGAGCATTGCGAAGGTTGCCGACCTTGACGAGCTTCTCCTCGACAATCTCCGTTATGATTACGAAGATAATTACCTCATCGTTCTACTTTCTGCTGGCCCTGCCGATACTTGGCTTCGCGACCACCTCGACGAAATTACTCGTCCTGAATAGTTACTGCCTCACCTGAAATTCCCAATTTTTCGTCCGACAGCGCCTCTGGGTCGAACGGGTTTTCTATTTCATCTAGTCTAGCCGCCTCTTCGGCATATTCGCTTACAAATTCAGTCAACACCTCATCGTTTATCTCCCCAGTATCACTAAAGATATACTCTGTCGCTTTTTGTTCCTCCTGCCTGTCCGCCTCTTCTTCATCCGGCCCGTCACAGCAGACAGATATGACCTCTCCCCGCCCGATGCAGGCTGCAAGAATGCTAAGAACACTTTTCGCATTGGCCGTACAGTGAGTTCCCTCTCTGCTGTACTCCAGGGTGATCCTGCTCTGAAAGCGAACCGCCTCCTCGCACAGCTTCCCTGCCGGCCGCAGGTGAAGTCCCATGGGATCTGTGATTGTTACTGTCTTTCTGATCATTGGCTGCTTCTCACGTCCCTTTTTCTGAATTACGGCTTTCCTCCGCAGATAGTCCGCAGAGGTATCAGCCCTCCTCCGACGCCGGGGTTTCCGCCGCGGTAGGTGTCGCCTTCGCCTTTACATGCACCTTCATGCTTACCGGCTCTGACAGACTTACCCCTGTCGGAAGAGACACATTCAGTGTTACATCCGTATCTCCTTCTTCCAGATTTCTGGCGTCTATCGAAGCTTTTATGTCACTGGCTGTCATGGCATCCACCACGCTCTTTGCCCCTGTTACAATGA
Organism: uncultured Lachnospiraceae bacterium; assembly: GCA_902756775.1. Classification (GTDB taxonomy): domain Bacteria; phylum Bacillota; class Clostridia; order Lachnospirales; family Lachnospiraceae; genus Bilifractor. The sequence goes on from CACVSR010000014.1 coordinate 2,536, forward strand.
CGGGCACGGTTGTCTGATCATAGGAGATGCTCAGGCTGTCGCTCAGATCATCCACCTCAATGTCGTCTACATCAACGGAAAACTCCCGGCTTCCGTCCGAAAGAATCTGTATGGTCACAGAAACTGTTCCGGAGGTATTTTCTGCGACACGCATGTTGTCTGGCAGAATATCCGCCAGATTGATCTCCGCGGTAACATCCGAGGAAGCGCCGCTGACCGAAATCATTTCCGCGGGTATGGTCAGCTTGCTGCCGTCCGCTCCGAGTTCGGACACCGCATCGTCGTCTCCCACCAGCGTTACGGTCTGCGGCGTCGTGGAGACGGCGTTTACATTATATCCTTTAGCCGGCGTCCCCGAATACTGCACATCCAGCGTCACCCCGGACACTTTCTTCCAGAGTTCTACATAGACCGTTACATCCGGCACCCCTCCGTCAAAGGTCAGGTCATCCGCGATTGTCTCTTCCGACAGCTGTTTGCCGCTGGCATCCGAAATAACCAGCTTCGCAGCCTTTGTTCCGTTCTGGGTCATTCCTGTAACATCAATCTTTGCAACAACCGTATCAATGCTGTCAACAATAGACGCCGCTCCCGTAATGACCACCTTTTCCGGATTCGGTGTTGTCTCGCCAACTTCAAAATTCGTTCCGGGCTCGGAATCCCCTACATCCACGGTAACAGGGAACTCTCTGCTGTCTACGGTCTCAATAGTGATCGGTATTGCCTGTCTGGAGAGCGTAATATTAGAAGCGGAAATTCCCGGACACGACGCGGACAGCGGAACCATAACCGGATCGGTGTCCATGTCTACAATCTGTGTCAGATCCGCCGTAACCGTAATATCCTCTGCGCTGACCTCCTTCAGAACGGATCGGTTGCCCTTCAGATAAACCGTAACCGTCTTATAGCTGTCATCGATATGGTACACCTGCTTTCCGTTGGAAATATAGGAATCATTTTCCACCGTGATCTTCACGCTGTAGGACTGCGTTTCCACCGGGTCATTGATATCCACGACAACATACCAGATCACAACCGCGATCAGGATAGAGAGCAGCTTCAGACCCAGATTTTCCTTCAGTTTATTGAGAAATCTAGATCTCATTCCGTTTTCTCCCCCTTTTCAGGATTCTGGCGCTGTCATCATAGATCTTTTGAGCCTCCTGAAGCGCCCGGCGCAGTTCACTGGGCGACACTGCCGCGTGAAGCCTTCCGTTCTGCGCGTAGGAAACAGCCCCCGTTTCCTCCGAGACAATAAGAACAAAGCAGTCACTCTGCTCACTGATGCCGACCCCGGCACGATGACGGGTTCCCAGCTTTTTGCTCAGATCCATGTTATCAGAAAGAGGAAGGTAGCAGGTTGCCGCCGCAATCCGGTCCTCGCGGATCAGAACCGCGCCGTCATGAAGCGGTGTGTTATGTTCAAAAATGTTCACAAGGAGCTGGCTGGAAACCACAGCGTCCAGCGGGATCCCGGTGTTCTCGTATTCGTAGAGATGAGTTTCTCTCTCCAGAACGATCAGGGCTCCCGTTTTCACCTCACTCATCTCAAAACAGGCCCGCACCAGCTCGCTGACGGTATGGTCGCTGAAGCGTTTGTTCTCTTCCGGAGAACGGTTAATCGCCATCAGCGAATTCACAAAATTGCTGTGTCCCATCTGTTCCAGCGCTTTTCGCAGCTCCGGCTGGAAAATAATAACAATCGCCGTAAAAGCAACGACGCTCAGGTTTCCCATCAGCCAGACAATGACTTCCATTTTCAGGAGATTGGCTATAACCACGAAGCCCAGAATAAACAGAATTCCGCGCAGGAGTGTATACGCCCTGGTGTTTTTCATCCAGAGAATCATACGGTAGACCAGCCAGGCTATCAGCGCAATCTGCACAATGTCTATGACCTGTATGGTCTTTGGCGGCTTCAGCCAGGATAATACATTGATTTGCAGCCACCCAAGTACAGCATCCACCGTATTACCACTCCTTTCCTGACAGATTTCTGCAGATTAATCTCTTCCGGAGTCCTCCTGGTTCTTGTCAGAGGATGTCTTTTTCCTCTTCTGCGCCTTCATAGAGGCTTCCAGCCGCTCACGGAACTGATCAATGGTTTCTTCTTCTCTCGGTTTCTTATGAATTTCCGTAAGCTGAATCGTCTCTCCGCCGATATCCGGCTTCTTTTCCGCCGTTTTTTCCCTGTTCTCCCGGCTGATCCAGGACTCAATCTGCTCTTCCGATGGCATCCGGATGGTTTTTTCCGCCTCCGGACCGCGGACTGCGCCGAAATGCCGGTCCTCGCTGGTCAGGCCGTCGTCCTCCGTCTCCTGCGTGTCATCATCCAGAAAAGAATCCTCTTCTCCTTCTCCGTCTTCCGCGTCCTCGTCCTCACGGAATGCTTTCTTTCTGGAAAGAACCTTGGGAATGACCTTGACCTTGTAATAGTATTTGTCATCCTCAAACTCCAGGTATTCGCTTCCCGCGTAATCCGGAAAATAGAAAAACAGCTTGAGAACCAGGCAGACAGCCAGAGAGAGAACCGCTCCTGCCACCAGCATGACAATGTCGGTTTTTGTACCCAGAATAAAGGATCCGGCGATATTCAGAAACAGGTAGAGAATGGTCCCGACGGCAATGGCCGTCTCCCAGGAGTAAACCGTAATCAGACGCCGGATAACCATGACCGCCAGCATCACGACAACAAAGGTAATCAGCTGCATAATGATTTCCTGAGAGAGCAGCTTCTGCGGCATTGCCTCCAGAACATCCAGCAGGTTTGATGTGCCGGACGCGGCATTCTTCATCGGCTCGATATCCGTCTTCACCACATGAATAAACTCGTAGGAGATCAGCCCGCACACAACGGAAATGGTGGACAGAGGCCCGCGAAGAAGCCCTGCTCCGATCGGAACAGCCGCCGGCATATGCAGCCGGAAGGCCACCGGAGTAAGAAGCAGAATCAGGGAATCCCTGGAATTAAACCGGAAGTACAGAATAATCATAATCAGGTAGATAATCAGCGCGAAGCCGCCGACCTCTACGCCCAGTCCGAAACAATGCGCTACAATAAGCAGCACACCGATCACCACGGTTCCGTTAATCGGAAGAATAGAACAGATAACAGCCAGAATCACAATCACAAACAGGCTGTTCAGGATGGTCAGATAGCCCAGCTCATTGTTAATGGACATGAAAATAATCAGCGCCAGCGCGAATTTCAGCAGCGGACGGATATACACATCATAGTTCGCGTACAGCTCTTGTATCTGTTCGCGGAAATTTGCCAAAGTATTATTCATCTCTGTTTATTCTCCCCCAGTTTCTGCGGATCGTATCGAGCTGCTCCTCATCCCTGTACATTTTGTACAGCCTGCGCAGCTGTCTCTGATATTCGGCCACCCTTGCCTGCGCGCGGACATAGCGAAGCTTCGCCCTCGTGTAGGAAATGACTGAAAACACACCCAGCATGATCAGATAGACTATTAGAACAACAGCCAGCATCGGCCTGAAATTCAGATCATTGAGATTGGCCAGAAGAAAATTCATGTTATACATGGCAAACAGCGCAAGAGCCAGAATATAGGCAACTGTTGTAAGGACAAAATTACCCAGAAGCGACATGGCGATATAGTCGCTCTGATAGGTTCTGCAGATACGGAGCGCCTTATCCCTGTTTTTATTTTCAAACCGGGCAAGGCTGATCATCTGATACAGCCGTTTTTCATCAATCATAGAAAATATCCCCTTCCGTTCCGTCTGTGGCCGGCATGTGGATTTATTCTAGCACACTTCCTTCTGTTACGAAAGTATTAATCCATGCTGGCACAGGCGGCATACACCTCCCGCGCTCCACACCCGTACAGAGTACGGGCAAGCTCGTCCACCGTTGCTCCCGTGGTAAAAATATCATCGACAATCAGCACGCGGGCAGGAATCCGGGTTCCTGCCCGGATCTGAAACGCCCCCTGCAGATTCCTGCGGCGCATCCGTCCTGTCAGCTCTTTCTGGGGCTTCGTATTCTTTACGCGGCAGACACCGTCTTCTTCCATGGGAACATGAATTTCTTTTCCCAGAACCCGCGCAATCTCAGCCGCCTGATTGTATCCCCTTTTGCGTTCTCTGGCAGGATGAACCGGAACAGGAACAAGCAGCTGGACTTTCCACCGCTCCAGCCATGGCTGTCCGTAGACGGCCAGCGCTTTTCCGAAAAACCGGGCATACTCAGCCCGGTTCCCGTATTTCAGGCGCATCAGAGACTGGCGGATTTCTCCTCTATAAAGAAACGGCGCAAATCCCTGAACAAAGATATGCTGTGCTGTCCGGCATTTCGGACAGAATTCCGCCGATTCTTCCGGCGGCACCACTTTCCTGCTGCTCTGTCCTGCGTCCTGTTTCTCTCGAAAACCCGTGCTGAAATCCTGTCTTTCCCGGAAATCCGCGCCGTACTCCTGCTGTCCTGTCAGAGGAGCGCCGCACTTCATGCACACCGGCTCCCGGATAAACCGCACCTTTCCGACGCATTCCCGGCAGATAAAGGGTTCTCCGTCCGACAGAATTCCGTCACAGACCGGACACCGTCTGGGATACACAGCAGACAGAATCCTCTCCCGAATCCTTTCTGCCGCTTTTCCTGTTGTCTTCCCTGCAGTTTTTCTTTCCCCGTCCTGTCTGCTCACCCTTCTCCTCTTCCCTGCTCCGGGACGATTTCCCTGATTCTTTCCGCAAGAGTCGTGTAACGGTTTTCTTCCGTCGGATTGGCAACCATCTCCCGGAAGATCTCCGCGCTGCCAACCAGCACCACACATTTTCTTGCGCGTGTGACCGCCGTGTAGATCAGGTTTCTGGTCATCAGCATGTGCGGCACCCCCAGCAGCGGGATGACAACTGCCGGAAATTCGCTTCCCTGTGCCTTATGAACCGTGGTGGCATAGGCAAGTTCCAGCTCGTCCAGCTGCTTAAATGAGTAATCGACCATTTTGCCGTCTTCATATTCTACCGTTAAAGTTTCCAGCTGCGGGCTGATTGTCCGGATGATACCGGTATCACCGTTAAACACGCCGGTTCCTCTCTGGGCGACAATGCCGTACCTCCCGCGGATTTCCCACTCCATCTGGTAGTCATTCCGGATCTGCATGACCTTGTCCCCTTCCCGGAAACAGGCATCTCCTGTTATTTTCTCCTCTTTTCCGGGTTCCGGGGGATTCAGATATTTCTGCAGAAAAGCATTCAGTTTTTCTACTCCCAGCTCCCCCTTTCGCATAGGGGACAGCACCTGGATGTCCGTTATCTCCGATTCGGTGTATCTGGGAAGCTTGTCGCTTACCAGTGAAAGGATGATCCTCTTGATCAGCAGGACGGCGTTTCTCCGGAGAAAGAAGAAATCCCGGCTTTTGTTATCCAGCAGGATGTTCTGACCGGCATGAATCCGGTGCGCGTTAACAATAATATCGCTCTCCTGCGCCTGCCGGAAAATATGCTGCAGAGTAATAACCGGAAACGCGCCGGAGCGGATCATATCACGCAGCACACTGCCGGGTCCTACACTGGGAAGCTGGTTGCGGTCACCAACCAGGATCAGCCTGGTGCCCGGAACAACAGCAGAGAGAAGGGCATGCATCAGATAAATGTCCACCATGGACATCTCATCAATAATAATGACATCCGCCTCCAGCGGGTTTTCCGCGTTCCGCTCAAACCGGGCCGGTTCTTCCTGGTCTTCCTCAACCATACCGCCGTTCACCTCCAGCATCCGGTGGATGGTGGAAGCCTCGCAGCCTGTCGCCTCCGTCATGCGCTTTGCCGCCCGGCCCGTCGGCGCCGCAAGCAGAATTGAAAGGTTTTCCGCTTCAAAATAGCGGATCATTGTGTTTATGGTAGTTGTCTTTCCCGTCCCCGGTCCCCCGGTCAGAATGAGAAGTCCGTTCTGAGCCGCGGCGGCCACCGCCTTTCTCTGCATCTCGTCCAGACGGATTTTATCCCGCTTTTCAATATCCGCAATCCTTTCTTCAATCCTTTGCGGGTCTTCGCCGGTCTTCAAATTCAGATCCTGCAGCATTCTGGCCGTATTCAATTCAAGGAAATAATTCTGACAGGTGTATACCAGGACATCCTGACCCTGTGTTTTCAGAGTCAGCTTTTTTTCGATGGCGAGATCCGTCAGATATTTTTCCATCTGTCCGGCATCCGTTCCCAGAAGATCAGAAGCGCGCCGAAGGAGCTCTTCCCTCGGCAGATACAGGTGCCCCTGCGCGGAGGCTTCCCGAAGTGTGAAGTACAGGCCGCTCCGGATCCGAAACTCCGAATCTGCCCGGATGCCAACCTTTCCGGCAATCTCATCCGCGATTTTAAAGCCCACGCCCCGGATGTCCTCCGCCAGCCTGTACGGGTTTTCCCGCAGCACCTGATACAGCCTGTCCTGATACTGATTATAGATTTTTACGCCAAGGCTGAGGGAAATTCCATACTGTGAAAGAAAAATCAGCGCATTCTGCATCTGCGCCTTTTCTTCCACCTGCCCGGCGATTTCCTGCGCCTTCCTCTCGCTGATTCCCTTCACCTCGGACAGCCGTTCCGGCTCCTCCTCCATAATCCGGAGCGTATCATCGCCGAATTTTTTGAGGATCCGGGCAGCCAGCGCCGGCCCGACTCCCCTGATGGCGCCGCTTCCCAGATAGCGCTCCAACGCGGCGCCGCCGGAAGGAACGGTGACCTCGCAGTGTGAAGCCCGGAACTGTCTGCCGTACGTCGGATGCACCGTGTACTCTCCCTCGGCCCGCATATACTCCCCCTCGTTTACCGAAGGGGCCGTGCCGAGAACCGTCACTTCCTCGTCCCGCATACTGAGGTTCAGCACCGTATAGCCGTTCTCCTCATTCCTGAAAATAATATGTTCAATATATCCTTCAATTCTATCCATAAACCTTCCTGCAGCCCCGTCCTCAGACGTGATAGGTTTTATCCATGACATTGATATTCCGGATATAGACACCGGTGCCGCGGGCAACCGCTGTCTCCGGATTTTCCGCCATCATGACGGCGATCCCCGTATCTTTATGGATGACCTCCGCCAGGCCGTTCAACTGGGCGCCTCCCCCTGCCAGGAGAATGCCTCTTTCCGCGATATCCGCGGCAAGATCCGGGGGCGTCCTCTCCAGAACCACGTGCACGGCATCCGCAATCTGCCGGACCGGCTTCTCTACAGCTTCCCGCACCTGGTCACTTGTCATGCTTATCGTGCGGGGCGTGCCGGTATGGATGTCCCTGCCGCGGATTTCCGCGTGATCCAGTCTTTTTTCCCGGTCCGCTGTGCCGATATGGATTTTTATTTCCTCTGCCGTCTGCTCTCCGATAAATAAGCCGTAAACATCCCTGACATACTGGAGCACTGCCTGATCAAAACTGTCCCCGCCCACCTGAATGGACTGTGAAACCACAATGCCGGCCAGCGAGATGACGGCAATTTCCGTAATTCCGCCCCCGACACTGACCACCATGCTCCCGCTGGGCCGGAGCACATCGATGCCGGCGCCCATGGCTGCCGCCACCGGCTCCGGCACCAGGACCACATCTCTGGCTCCCGCCTGATAGGCAGCCTCCTCCACCGCCCGCTTTTCTATTTCCGTTACTCCACTGGGAATGCAGAGTACAATATGCGGTTTAAACAGCCGGAAATGTCCCATGGATTTCTGGATAAAATACTGCAGCATCTTCTCTGTGACCAGGAAATCCGAGATCACCCCCCCCTTCAGCGGGTGGAGCGCAAGCAGATTGCCGGAATTATGCTCCAGGCGGCTCCGCGCCTCATCCCCGAAGGCGACAACCATATTTTTATCCTTGTCAAAGGCAGCCAGCGCCGGTTCCCGCAGGATAATTCCTTTTCCTTTTACATAAACCACGATTGTAGATGTTCCCAGATCTATTCCGATATCTGTCGCTGCCGGCATGATAACTCCCTTCCTCTGTTACTCCCCTGTTTTTTTATTGCGAGGGTGCGTTCCTCAGCATCTCCCGGATATACTGTCCGGTATAGGAGTCTTTGCACTCCGCCACCTGCTCCGGCGTGCCTTTGGCAATCACCGTTCCGCCTCTGTCGCCGCCTTCCGGTCCCATATCAATAATATAATCCGCCGTCTTAATCACGTCCAGATTATGTTCGATCACGATGACCGTATTGCCGCCGTCCGTCAGCCGCTGCAGAATGGAAACAAGCTTGTCCACATCCGCGAAATGAAGCCCCGTCGTGGGCTCATCAAGGATATAGACGGTTCTCCCCGTGCTTTTTTTGGACAGCTCTGTAGCCAGCTTTACTCTCTGCGCCTCTCCCCCGGACAGCTCCGTCGAGGGCTGCCCAAGACGGATGTAAGACAGTCCCACGTCGTATAGCGTCTGGATCTTCCTCTTAATAGAAGGAACCGGGCCGAAAAAGTCCAGCGCCTCCTCTACCGTCATGTTCAGGACATCATAAATGCTTTTCCCTTTGTACTTTACATCCAGCGTTTCCCGGTTGTAGCGTTTTCCTCCGCATACCTCGCAGGGGACATACACATCCGGAAGAAAATGCATCTCAATCTTGATAATGCCGTCTCCGGAGCACGCCTCGCAGCGTCCCCCCTTGACATTAAAGCTGAATCTTCCCTTCTTATACCCCCTCGCCTTCGCGTCCGGCGTAGATGCGAACAGATCCCGGATCATATCGAAAACCCCGCAGTAGGTGGCCGGGTTTGACCGCGGCGTCCTCCCGATCGGCGACTGGTCAATGGCAATCACCTTGTCCAGCTGGTCCTCCCCCAGAATATCCTTATGTTCTCCCGGAATCACCAGGGCGCGGTTCAAATCCCTCTGCAGCCTTTTATAAAGGATCTCATTGACCAGAGAACTCTTTCCCGACCCTGACACACCGGTCACACAGGTCATCACGCCAAGCGGGAATTTCACGGTGATATTCTTCAGATTATGTTCCCTGGCTCCTGTTACCGTGAGCCACCCGGACGGAGTTCTTCTCTTCTCCGGAACCGGAATCTTCCGCTTTCCGCTCAGGTACTGTCCGGTAATGGAACGCTCGCATTTCATGATTTCCTCTGCGGTTCCTGCCGCCACCACTTCGCCGCCGTGTTCTCCGGCTCCGGGGCCGATATCCACCACATAATCCGCTGCGCGCATGGTTTCTTCGTCATGTTCCACCACAATGACACTGTTTCCCAGATCCCGGAGATGCTTCAGGGTGCCAAGAAGCTTCCCGTTGTCCCGCTGATGAAGACCAATGCTGGGCTCATCCAGAATATAGGCGACTCCGACCAGGCCGGAGCCGATCTGCGTGGCCAGACGGATTCTCTGCGCCTCTCCCCCCGACAGAGACCCTGTGGAACGGGCCAGCGTCAGATAGTCCAGCCCCACATCATTCAGAAAGCTGACGCGGGAACGGATTTCTTTCAGAATCTGCTTTCCGATCATCATCTGATAGTCCGAAAGCCTGATGCTGTCCAGAAATTCCAGCAGCTTTTCCACAGAAAGATTTGTCACCTCATAAATGTTTTTATCCGCTACCGTTACCGCAAGCGAAGAGGCCTTCAGCCTCTGGCCGTGGCAGACCGGACAGGGGGTGATCCGCATAAAATTCTCATACTCCTGCCGGCTGCTTTCCGATCCGGTCTCCCGGTAGCGGCGTTCCACGTTTTTGATCAGCCCCTCAAAAGCAACATCATAAACGCCCTCTCCTCTCTGTCCCTTGTAGTGCACCTGCACCGAATGACCCCCGGTGCCGTAGATCAGAATATCATGGATCTTTTTCGGATAAGACTGAAAGGGGACATCCAGGCGGAAATCATATTCTTCCGCCAGCGCCTCCAGCATACATCGGGTAAAACTGCCCTTCTGTGTGCTGGACTGCCAGCCCGGAACCGCAATCGCGCCCTCATCAATGGAGCGGGACGGATCCGGAATCATCAGTTCTTCCGCAAACTCCATCCGGTAGCCCAGCCCGGTACACTCCGGACAGGCGCCGAACGGATTATTAAAGGAGAAGCTTCTGGGTTCGATCTCATCAATGCTGATGCCGCAGTCAGGACAGGAGAAGCTCTGACTGAAGGTATGAACAGACTGGTCTTTCATGTCCTCCACCTCCAGCAGTCCCCCGGAAAGCTGCAGAACATTTTCAATGGAATCTGTCAGCCGCTTCTCAATTCCCGGTTTGACAATCAGCCGGTCTACAATAACAGCGATATTATGCTTCAGGTTTTTGTCCAGACGGATTTCCTCCGAAAGCTCATACTGGCTCCCGTCGATCAGAACACGGACATAACCGGAGCGCTTTGCCTGCTCCAGAACTTTTTCGTGTCTCCCCTTCCTGCCCCGGACCACCGGCGCAAGAAGCTGAATCCGGCTCCTCTCCGGCATAGCCATAATCAGATCCACCATCTGATCCACCGTCTGACGGCTGATCACTCTTCCGCACTTCGGACAGTGCGGAATACCCACACGGGCATACAAAAGTCTGAAGTAGTCGTAAATTTCCGTCACGGTACCGACCGTGGACCGAGGATTCCGGTTTGTGGACTTCTGATCGATGGAAATTGCGGGAGGAAGTCCCTCGATGCTCTCCACATTCGGTTTTTCCATCTGACCCAGAAACTGCCTGGCGTAGGAAGAGAGGCTCTCCATATACCTTCGCTGGCCCTCCGCGTAAATCGTGTCAAAGGCCAGCGAGCTCTTCCCCGATCCGGAAAGGCCGGTAAGCACAACCAGTTCATCTCTGGGAATATCCAGATTAATATGTTTCAGATTATTTTCAGCCGCGCCGCGGATACGGATAAACCGGCGCGCGTTTTTCTCAGCCATCAAAAACTCTTCTTTCTCCTGTGCCGCCGCACAGACAATGATTTAAAGATATTCCTCCATGACAAGATTGGCGAGATCCAGCCCGCGCTCTGTCAGACGCAGTCTGCCGCCGCTCTTCTCCAGCAGTCCTTCGCTCTGCTGCTTCTGCAGCACAGAACCATACACGTCTTCCAGATCCCTGTCAAACCTTTCCCTGAATTCCCATAGCGATACCCCCCGGATCATCCGGAAACCGAGAATCATAAACTCCGCCATCTGATCTTTTACCGTCAGGCGCTCCTCGACATGGCTGCAGGAGGAAGGATTGTTCAGATATCGGTTCAGATCCTCTGTATTTCGGACACGCAGACGGATTTTTCCTTCTCCTTCTGCGCGCTCTCCAGAGGGAATCCCGCGTTCTGGCAAAAGGGAAGCGGCTCCCAGCCCGAAGCCTTTATAAAAGGTTCCATCCCAGTAGCCGGTATTATGTACAGACTCATATCCTTTTTTTGCGTAGTTGGATATTTCATAGCGCCTAAAGCCATATTCCCGCAGAATCTCCTCTGTGCGGTGATACATCTCCCTCTCTGTCTCTTCGTCCGGGAGCGGAGGAAATGCATCTTTCTCCGCATACCTGTGGTACAGCGGCGTTCCCTCTTCCAGAATCAGGCTGTAGGCGGAGATATGCTCCGGTCCGCGCTCCGCCACGGTCCGGAGTGTCTTTTCCCAGCTCTGCCGTGTCTGTCCGGGAAGGCCTGCCATCAGATCTACATTTATGTTTTCAAATCCGGCTTCCCTCGCAAGGCGGAAGCTCTTCTGAAAATCAGCAAAGCTGTGAATTCTTCCCAGCACTTTCAGCTCCCGGTCATTTGCCGACTGACACCCGATGGAAATCCTGTTGATGCCGGAATTCCGGTACAGGGAAAGTTTCTGCAGATCCAGCGTTCCCGGATTTGCCTCAATGGTAATCTCGCACGGTTCTCCCATAGAAACAGCGCCTGGCAGATCACTCCGGATTTCCGTCAGGATTCCGGCAATCTGTTCCGCGGGAAGCAGTGATGGCGTGCCGCCTCCGATAAAAACACTGCGCAGGCAGTATTCCGCTCCCTCCGTTTCTTCTATCTCCGCAAAAAAAGCCCGGATTTCTCTCTTCAGAGCCTCCACATAGGCGGTCTGTGTCTCCGCCCCGGAAGGAAAGCTCAGAAAATCGCAGTACGCACACTTTTTTACGCAGAACGGGAGATGAAGATACAGCTCTATCTCCTGTTTTTTCTCCATATACGGGGTTCCGCTGACACCAAACTGCTCCGGCAACACAACTTCCTTTCTCTTACTGCTCTTGTTTTTTACTGCTCATCCAGTTTCAGGACATTCAGGAATGCCTTCTGTGGAATCTCTACGCTTCCAATCTGACGCATTTTCTTCTTTCCCTCTTTCTGTTTCTCCAGAAGCTTCTTCTTCCGGGAAATATCTCCGCCGTAGCACTTCGCAAGGACATCCTTTCGCAGGGCTTTCACAGTTTCTCTGGCGATAATCCTGGAATTAACCGCCGCCTGAATCGGGATATCAAAAAGCTGGCGGGGAATCTCCTCCTTCAGCTTTTCACACATCTTGCGCCCCCTGTCATAGGCGGAATCCGCAAATACAATGAAAGACAGTGCATCTACGGTCTCTTTATTCACAAGAATATCAAGCTTTACAAGGTCACTTCGCTGGTAGCCGTCCAATTCATAATCCAACGAGGCGTAACCCCTGGAACGTGACTTCAGCGCGTCAAAGAAATCATAAATAATTTCATTCAGCGGCAGCCGGTAGTGAAGCACTGCCCGTGTCTGTTCCATATAGTCCATGCCGATATAAATGCCGCGCCGCTCCTCGCACAGCTGCATGATCGAACCGACAAATTCCGTCGTGACCATAATCTCCGCCCTGACCACAGGTTCTTCCATGAAATCAATCTCGGAAGGATCCGGAAGATTAGACGGATTAGTCAGCTCCATCATGCTGCCGTCGGTTTTATGCACCCGGTAGACAACACCAGGAGCCGTAGTAACCAGATCCAGATCGTATTCCCGCTCCAGCCTTTCCTGAACGACCTCCAGATGAAGCAGTCCGAGGAAGCCGCACCGGAATCCAAACCCAAGCGCCGCGGAAGTCTCCGGCTCATAAGACAGGGATGCATCGTTCAGCTGAAGCTTTTCCAGCGCATCCCGAAGATCCTGGTATTTCGCGGAATCCGCCGGATAAATGCCACAGTAAACCATTGGCTGAACCTTTTTATAACCGGGAAGCGCCTTTTCACATGGATGGTCCGCTTCTGTCACCGTATCTCCGACCCGCGTGCTGGACACATTTTTAATACTTGCCGTGATATAGCCGACCATTCCGGCATCCAGCTCGTCGCAGGGAATAAACTGTCCGGGACCGAAGTACCCCACCTCTACGACTTCCTCCACCGCTCCGGTAGCCATCATTTTGATCCTGCTACCCCGGCGGACTTTTCCGTCCATAATCCGCACGGAAATAATGACTCCTTTATAGGAATCATAGACAGAATCAAAGATCAGCGCCTTCAGCGGCGCGTTCCTGTCTCCCTTCGGCGCCGGAATCTTGCTGACAATGGCCTCCAGAACCTGATCCACATGCTCCCCTGTCTTTGCGGAAATCTGCGGAGCATCCTGCGCCTCAATCCCGATAATGTCCTCAATCTCGTCAATCACTCTCTGCGGATCCGCGCTGGGCAGGTCAATTTTATTGATAACCGGGACAATTTCCAGATCATCATCCAGTGCCAGATAGACATTACCCAGTGTCTGCGCCTCCACTCCCTGCGTGGCGTCTACCACCAGCACCGCGCCGTCGCAGGCCGCCAGGCTGCGGGAAACTTCATAATTAAAATCAACATGACCGGGAGTATCTATCATATTCAGAATATACTCCTGTCCGTCCTTCGCATTATAGATAATCCGGCATGCCTGCGCCTTAATGGTAATGCCGCGCTCCCTCTCCAGCTCCATATTATCGAGAACCTGGCTCTGCATTTCCCTGCTGGTCAACAACCCCGTCATCTCTATAATCCGGTCCGCCAGCGTGGATTTTCCGTGGTCAATATGGGCTACGATACTGAAATTTCTGATTTTGCTCTGATCTATCTCTGACACTGAATTACCTCTTTATTTCACTAAAATATCCTGAAAGCCACTAACCGATAAAAGCGATACCATCATACCGAATCTTTCCGGAATCTGCAAGGAACATACCGCCCTTTCTGCTGGAGTGATTCGGACTGCCAGGCTCATTCCGGTGCAGATACCGGGATTAAGACAGAAAACTTCTGAAACCGTTCGGCGAGCAAGCTCTCCGTCCGGATTTCATCCGTTTTCTGGGGGTGCTGAATAATTACAAATCGCAAAAACTTCAAAAAAATATTTGACAGGATATGAAACAGATGTTATGATTCGTTTATCAGTAATGATTACTATTATTATTTTAGAGGAGGGTTCTATGGCTAACAAATATGCAGGAACAAAAACAGAAAAAAATTTGCTGGAGGCTTTTTCCGGAGAATCTCAGGCCAGAAACAAATACACCTTTTTTGCCTCCGCAGCCAGGAAAGCAGGTTATGAGCATATCGCTGCCCTTTTTGAAAAAACCGCAGATAATGAAAAAGAGCACGCCAAGCTTTGGTTCAAGGAACTCGGTCTGCTTGGCAATACGGCGGAAAACCTGGAAGCAGGTGCAGCCGGAGAAAACTATGAATGGACAGATATGTATGACCGCATGGCAAAGGAGGCGGACGAGGAAGGCTTCCATGAACTTGCCGAGCGTTTCCGCGGCGTAGCGGCAATCGAGAAAACACACGAAGAGCGCTATCGCAAACTTCTTAAAAATGTCGAGGATCTGGAGGTATTCAAAAAAGCCGGCGTTACCATCTGGGAATGCAGAAACTGCGGACACATTGTCATTGGAACAGAAGCTCCGAAGCTCTGCCCCGTGTGCAAGCATCCCCAGGCATTCTTTGAAGTACGTGCAGAAAATTACTAAATTGTTTTCAACACAGCATCTCACATTATTGATATTACTATTCCTCTCTGAAACAACAGGGCAGGCCGAGAATTCGGTCTGCCCTGCTTCTGCCTTCTGGTCTGAAAACATTTGTAAATTCCAGTAATTTCCTGGTAATTATCTGGTAGAAAAAAAACCTTGACACCTCTCCTTCTCCTATAGTATAATTCGCTTTGCGTTCGGAAAACGGATTGCTGTGAAATGAATATCTGCAGGTGTAGTTCAATGGTAGAACACCAGCCTTCCAAGCTGGATACGTGGGTTCGATTCCCATCACCTGCTCTTTATGCGCGAGTGGCTCAGGGGTGGAGTACAACCTTGCCAAGGTTGGGGTCGCGGGTTCGAATCCCGTCTCGCGCTCTTTTTATGCAAAAAAGGGCGGCTCAGTGAGCTGCCCCTTTTTTGTATAAACCGAGTCCGGCCGGTGATTCGAAGGTTCGAAGTCTCGTCGTGCCTTCGGTCTTATCATCTTCCAGTAATTACTGAAAGCGTTCTGCTCCGACCCGTTTTACGAAATCATGGAAGGATTCTCCGCCCGTTCGTTCTGAAAGATAAATACGGATGATTCCTGCAATACGATCTGCCAGTTGATCGTCCGGCACTTTTCCGGGAAGCTGTACGGAAAGAGATGCCTTTTCCCCTAAAGTTCCTCCCACGTACAGAATATAAGCGGGAGATACCTTTCCTTCCGTGATGATATGGGCTCCCTTCAATCCGATATCAGCCGTCTGCGGAGCCGCGCACCCTGCGCCGCATCCCGTAAGAGCAATGCGGATCGGACAATCCAGCTCCGGAAACATGTGATCCAGTTCACCGGTCACGGCAATAAGTTTCTGTCTTGTTTCTACTGCTGCAAAACGGCAGAATTCACTGCCCACGCATGCGTTGCCATAGCCGGAAAACATGCCGGGCTGCAGTGGGAATTTTTCCAAAAGTTTTTCCTGCTCCAGCTTCTTTCCTGCATCTTTCTGTTCATTCTGCCCGGATCGTCCGCCAAATTCCACGGTTTTTTCCTTTGGGATATTCAGGATCAGGACACACTGCCCCTGACATACGCGGAGTGTACCGTCCCCATACTCCAGAGACAAATCCGCCAGGTTTTTCAGCTCGTCTCCGGTCAGAATATCACCGGGAATATGAAGTCCCGCAAAGCACAGACTCTCCTGCTTCTGGCTGTGAATCCCGAAGCATACCTCACCCCTCCACGGAGCACGTACTTCTTTTCCTCCGCGGGAAAGGTCTTTCTCTAAAGAATCAATCATGCTGCAGAATTTAGCCTCGCCCCAATCCTCCAGCAGATACTTAAGCCTGCAATGAGATCGTTTTACACGATAACCGTAATCTCGGTAAATCGTGACAACTGCCCTGGCCAGTCGGATCGCATCTTCTGTATTCAGGAAATAGGGAAGGCGGCAGGCAAATCTGGGCGCAGAGGCAAGCCCTCCGCCCACATAGGCGGCAAAACCGAATACTTGTTCTCCGTTTATCTCCGCCCTGGACGGAACAAAGGATAGATCATTAACCTCCGCAGAAGCAGAGTCCCCCGGTTCCGAAGTCACCGACACCTTGAATTTTCTGGGAAGATTGGAAAATTCCGGATTTCCGACAAGAAGTCTCTGCAGCCCTTCCACCAGCGGCATAGCATCGATACATTCCTCTGGGTCTACACCCATCAGCGGGTTGCCGATAATATTTCTGGTGCAGTCCCCTTCCGCCTCTGTGGTGGTCAAACCCGCCGCATGGAGCCGGCGAAGTACCTCCTGCAGATCTCTGCGTTTAATATTCTGAATCTGAACAGACTGACGAACGGTAAAACGAAGAGTATTTTCCCCAAATTCCCTGGCCAGACCGGCTATTTCTTCTGCCTGCGCGGCACTTAGCATCCCGCAGGGAAGCTTCACATGAGCCTGCCATAAACCTTCCTTTTCTTTATCCGGGCTTTTCTGTTCCATAAGACCAGCCCACTTCATCCACTCATGCTCCTCCTTTGTAAGCGTTTCCTCTTTGGATGTAAGAGCATCCAGCTGAGAAAAGATTTCCAAACCGTCCTTCTGCAGCTTGACCCTTTCATTCCAGTTCAGATCCTCGTTATTCTCCCACTCCCGTTTCATAAGCTCTTCCTTCCATTTTTCCTGCATAAATATCTGATGATGCCAGGAAAAGTTTCAATGAAACGAAGC
This sequence comes from uncultured Lachnospiraceae bacterium, assembly GCA_902756775.1. Classification (GTDB taxonomy): domain Bacteria; phylum Bacillota; class Clostridia; order Lachnospirales; family Lachnospiraceae; genus Bilifractor. The sequence goes on from CACVSR010000014.1 coordinate 19,584, forward strand.
AATTCGTGGCATCATCTGAGGGCAAAACACTTTTTAACATTATTATTATACCAAAAAAATAATCTCACCTTTCTCCGAATATTGCAACGGGCTTCCATAATTTTATACGATTCTCCCGCCATTTTCCGGCCATTCTGAGCCTGGAACCGCCAAAATATGCGAAAGCAAAGCAAAAAAGATATTGACATCATTCACACAGTGTACTATTGTACTAGTATACTAGAAATCAAGAAAGGAGGAACCAATGAAATTTGATACATCTCTGCCGATCTACCGTCAGGTAGTAACGGCTATAAAAAAAGATATCGTGAGCGGAAAAATCCATCCGGGAGACAAGCTGCCGTCCGGACGGGATCTGGCTGTTCAGTACACCATCAACCCCAACACCTCAGCGAAGGTCTATCAGGAACTGGAGCAGGAAGGCATCTGCTATACCAAAAGGGGACTGGGCACTTTTGTAAAGGAGGATTTGGAAATGGTAACACAGATCAAGAGCGAAATGGCAGAAGAACTGATCGTTTATTTTCTGAAAAATATGGAAGAACTGGGCTACACCAGGGAAGAAATCTGCAGCCTGATACGGGAGGAGAAATAATTATGCTGGAAAGCATCCATTTGACAAAAAACTATCTGAATAAAAAAGCACTGGACGATGTGTCTATAAAATTGGAGAAAGGACAGATCTACGCGCTTCTGGGACCGAACGGAAGTGGAAAGACCACCTGGATGAAAACAGCTGCCGGTCTTACAAAACCCACCTCCGGCGAGATGCTCTACAACGGCAGCCCCGTGGGCATTGAAAGCCGCAGGGAAATTGCCTATATGTCCACCGAACCTTATTTTTTCCACTGGATGACAGTCGGAGATGTCGGAGAATATTACCAGGATTTCTTCGAGGATTTTTCCTCTGACCGATACCGGGAGCTGCTAACGGAAATGGCACTGACAGAAGATATGAAAGTACGGCAGCTTTCATCCGGAATGGCCGCTAAACTCAAAATTGCAGCCACAATGGCAAGAAAAGCATCCATTTTTCTTCTGGACGAACCGCTAAACGGGATTGACCTGATAGCAAGAGACCATATCATGGATGCCGTGATATCTTCCATGGAAAATCCTGTCACTATGGTTATTTCCAGTCATCTGGTAGAGGAAATTGAGTCCTTTGCCAGCAAGGCTGTTTTTCTCCGGGACGGATCAGCCGTTGAAGTCTGCGACGTGGAAGACCTCCGCATCCGGGAAGGGAAATCTCTGGCGTATAAATATCGTGAAATTATGGAGTAAGGAGAATAAAATGAAACATCTGTTAAAATATGAATTTCGTAAGACAAGAACTGTAAAAACCGCGGTTCTGATCAGTACCTGCATTTTTGAGATTCTTTTTCTTCTCGGCCTTATATGCAATGTGCCTGTACTTCTGGGAACGGGAACCATGGGACTGTCCTTCTGTGCCACTCTTGGCATGCTGATTCTGGGTCTGGTCAGTATTGCCGTACTATACCGGGAGCTGAATTCTCCTCAAAGTTATATGCTGTTTCTGACACCGAACAGCAGTTATAAAATTATCGGAGCAAAAGTTCTGGAAAATGGAATTACACTGGCTGTCGGCGGCATCTGTTTTACAGTGCTGGCGGGAATCGACCTGTTTCTCTGGGGCGTACAGGCATCCGATTTTCCCACCGTTATGCACCTTCTTTCGGATATGATGGGGAATATTCAGCTGAACCCCGCCGACATAGCAAGAATACTGCTGGTTCTTTTCAGCGGTTGGCTGAGTGTCCTTACCATTGCCTTTTTTGCAGTAGTCGTTCAGGCATCCCTTTTGAACGGAAGGCGTTTCGGCGGTCTGTTCAGCTTCCTGCTCTTCCTTGCCATAGTTGTCGGTATTGGAATCTTTATATCTAACCTTCCCCTGGGTCAGGGATTTCTCGGAAGCTTTCTGCAGTCTATGGTTGTCCCCGTCTCTACGGGCTTTCTCTATTCCCTGCTGTATCTGGGCTTTACCGCCCTGTTCTATGCCCTGACAGGATGGATCATGGACAAAAAGCTGAGTGTCTGACCATCCTGTCAACGGAATCACCAGCTCTCAAACCTGTCTTAATACGCATGCTGCTTCCAGCCCCCTGCCATTCATGTTCGGAGGGCAGGGGAAGCATGCCCCTCCTATTATCTGTTTCTAAGCGAAAGCATCCGTACCGTTGTGAATTTTTCTTACCAGTTAAGGTTTCTCAAGACCAGGCCGGATCCCCCGCCGCAATTGCGTCCTTCGCCCGGTTTGCATCCATGTTCTTCAGAACCTCATTTGCCTCTATGGATCCCTGGCAGAGGGAAATCATATCCGCTCCGAATTCCATCCAGAAATCGTTCGTATATTTCGTTCCGTTCTGCAGTACCATAACCCCCATTTTGTCCGGATCCACCGTACGGATAAACTCGGTTTCCTCCGGCAGCCAGTGTTGTTCGATATCTGCGTTTACATCCAGGTTTGTGTACTGCGGAGAATTGTCCAGTATTTCCTGAAGGCTTTCCGGCGTACATACAAACTGAAAATATGCCTTTACCAGGTCCTGATGTTCGGTACCCTTGTACCCGAACATAGTCGGACCCGCCGGATTCGTCGGATACCAGGAATTATCCCCCAGCGGAATCAGAAACATTCCGAATTCATCGGAGGTTCCGGTATCCTCTTTAATCTGCTGGATAAAGCTGGAATTTACCATAGCCATAGCAGTTTTTCTTTCTCCAAACTCATTGCTCATATTGGTGGAATCCGTTTCTTGCCATTTTTCGCCAAAATACCCCTCATCGGAAAGTTCTTTGAACTCATTTAGAACCTCCAGCATCTTCTGATTGTCGGCAAATACTGCTGTATTGTTATTCAACTTATCATACAGTTCTGGATCTCCTTCGGTATAAACGCCTCCGATCTGGAAAAAGGCCAGCTGATGCTGCCAACCGTCTGCCCCCGGCATAAACCATGGCACTTCTATACCGGATTTTTTAATAATTTTCAGATCTGTTTTCAGCTCCTCATAGGTTGTCGGAGTCTTTTTTATTCCCAACTCTTCAAACATCGTTTTATTATAAACCATAACGTATTCTGGAGAATTATGCCAGATTTGCAGCCCGTAAAGCTTTCCGCCGCTGATGCAGGATGCCTGTCTGGCTTCCGGCATGACATCCTGCCACTCTGCTCCGGTAAAATCTATACAATATTCTTCCGGATTCCCGATATTAGACTCAATTGCTCCGACAGGATTGGACTGAATCCAGAAGATATCCGGACAGGTTCCGTTTACCAGGCAGGACTGAAGAATATCCTCATATTGATCGGCAGGAATCGTCTGAATATTCACGGTTACGCCGTAGGTATCTTCAAAACGCCGAATCGTTTTGTCATATCGATTGTCCATCCAGCCTGCGGAAACAAGAATGCTGAGCTCTTCCCCTTCTAGCTGACCGGTATTTTCCACCGCTTTCACAGCCATATTTTTACTGCCAGATTTTTTGTCCAAAGTTCCGGATACGGAGGAAGCTGCCGCCAGGGAAGAAGATTCTGCCGTCTCTGTACTGTCTGCCCCGGCAGACTCCGGGTTTTCTCTCTCCGATGCCACAGAAGAAGCAGCCGAAGATGTTCCGGATGCCGGGGAAAAGCCTGTATGGTTTGAAGCTCCGCCACACCCTGCCAGCATAGAAATTGCCACAGCTCCGCAGAGGATCATTGCCAGCGTCTTTCTATTCAAAGTTTCCTCTCCCCCTTTCAAGATGAAAACAAAACGTTTTGGTTTTTTCCATTCTGATTGTATAATAACAGTATCCTGCCGTCACATCCATAAACTTTTTTATTTGTCAGTTTTTCCGCATTGTTTAAAAGGCTCGTAAGCGAAAGGAAGTGTCTCATGCTGTCTGCCAGGAAAAAAAGCGCCAGGAAGAAAACCGGAAAACCCGAAAAGCTCCAAACCAGGCTTTTCCGCTATATCCTGCTGCCTTCTGCCCTTGTACTGGCCTGCCTTACCGTTCTTTTCTGTGTCTACAGCTCCCGGCTTCTGATACAGCGGGAACAGGACACCCTTCAGACTCTCTCGGATTCAATAAAAAACCAGGTAGAAAACAAATTGAATGGGCTCGACAATGTGTCCTCCAATATCAACTACTACAACCGGAAGCACCCGTTTCTTACCGGCCAGATGAATACCGACCTGAACACCACACGGGGACGATTGATTATTAATTATCTTCAAATTGCCAATGGTCTGGATTACAAAGCAGACCAGATTAATCTGTACGGGCTCTCCGGCAGTGCCATCGAGATGGGTAAGATTACAAAAAACTACAGCTTTACCGCAGATGAAGTTCCATGGATGGATGAAGTCCTGGATCTGAAAGGAAAGAAAATGATCGGCACTCCTTATCAGACAACCCGCTATTCTACCGGCAACACGGATGCGGACTGGTATCTCTCTCTGTTTCGGGCGACGCTTGACAGCCAGAATCAGACGATCGGAGTGACCGAGACGATCGGAACATGCAAGCATATTTTTCAGAGCATTCTGAATTATCAGAACACGGCAGATAATCCTGCCCAGATTTGTATTTTTGACAGCAGCGGGACTCTGATTTATCCCTATCAGACAGATTCTTCCGAGAGCCAGCGGTACGGCAGCTATTACTCCGTAGTGAAAAACCGGAAGGAAAACTCTGGATCCCTTACCGATCCGCAGACCGGCATACATGGAAGATATGCCGTGTCCGTCTCGCAGTACAGCGGCTGGACCTACCTGATCCTGCAGCCAAACGCTGTCATCCTTCAGCCCGTTTATCAGATGCTCCGGCTGATCCTGGCGGCAGCCCTGCCGCTGCTGTTAACATCTGTCCTGGTGTCACTCCTTCTTTCCAGAAACCTGGCCCGTCCGGTAGAACATTTAAAGCATGTGGTACAACGGATGCAGCTGGACACTCTTGGTCAGGAAAGGATAACCGATTATATCGTTCCTTATCAGGAACTGGATGATCTGTACCAGCAGTTTCAGATTATGAGTGATTCTCTGCACCAGTCCCTGCAAGAACTGGAAACCGCAAAAAAGCTGGAATTAAATTCCAGAGTGCTTGCCCTGCAGTCTCAGATGAACCCCCATTTTTATTACAACACCCTGGCGTGTATCAGTATTCTTGCGGAAAACGGCGAAACTGAGGAAGTGGCTGCCATGTGCCAAAAGCTTTCCAGCATTATGCGCTATATTACCAACCCTGAGGAATCCGAAGTAACACTGGAAAAGGAATTTCGTTACCTGGAAGAATACATGTACTGCATGAAGGTTCGTTATCAGGACAGCCTGCGTTTCCGAATCTCTTTAAGGGCAGCTATGCGCGAGATCCGCATTCCCAAGCTGAGTATCCAGCCGCTGGTGGAAAACGCTGTCAAATACGGTACCGGAAACCTTCCTCCATGGAGCATATCCGTAGACAGTTTTATGGACGAAAATCAATGGTATGTTACAGTAACGGATTCCGGAAGGGGATTTGACAAAACTGTCCTTCAACAGCTGCGTCAACGCCTGGCCGATGTGGACGCGCACCCGGAGCGGAGTTGGCAAAACTGAAAATAGGAGGGATGGGCATCGTCAACGTCTATATCCGCTGGCAGATGGACTGCCGGAACGAAAAAGCAATTTTTGATTTTGGAAATACCCGAGAAGGCCATGCCTTTGTACGTATCGGAAGGCAGAAAAACGAATGTCAACAGACCATTTCCGGCAGCGGACAAAAGCCGGACGAAAAAAAGGAGGAGTAAAGTTTGAAATATGGAGTGATTGTCGCTGAGGATGAACTCCTTCTGCAGAAAAACCTGATAAAGAAAATAAATGAATCACCGACGGATTTTCAGGTCGTCGGTGCCGCTCAGACCGGCGTTCAGGCACTGGAGCTGATTGAAAAGGAAGTTCCTTTTCTCCTGGTTACCGATATACGGATGCCTGTCATGGACGGGTTGGAACTGATCCAGCGCGCCAGAGAAATCAATCCGGATCTGGATGCCATTATCGTCAGCGGTTACTCGGAATTTGAGTACGCCCAGACAGCCATCCACCTGCAGGTCCGGGAATATCTATTAAAGCCTGTGGAAAGAAAAAAGCTGGAGGAGACCCTTCTCTCCCTCCAGCATGACTATGAAATAAAGAAACAAGACCTGGAAAAAGCACTGACGTCTTCCATGACATCCGGAACTCCAGCAGATGTAGCCGGGCTTCTAAAAAAATATCTGACAGAAGAATTCGCGAGCCCTGTGAATCTGAACCTGATTGCCGGGAATCTGAATTACAGCCCCAGCCATCTGACAAGGCTCTTTCAGCAGCAGTATCATACGACCCCCAGTAAATATCTGATTCATATACGAATGGAAAAGGCAAAGCAGTACATAAATACCCGTCCGGATCTGACCATTCACATGGTCGGGGAAGCCGTCGGCTATCCGGATCCGGGTTACTTTTCCAGAATTTTTAAAAAATACGTCGGAATGAGTCCGCAGAAGTATAAAGAGCTGTCTCAGATCACGTAATTATTTACCATCTCGGACGACCAGCTGACCAGATCCTCCAGCGTATATTTGTCCACAACAGAGGCAATGGCTTCATTCAGCTCCTTCCAGATCCGCAGGGTGGCGCACATGGGTGCCCGGTAGCAATTGTTTTCCTCCGTGCTCAGGCACTCCACAGGAGCAAGATTTCCCTCCGTAATGCGCAGAATGGATCCCACCGTATAGGTGTCGGGCTTTCTTGAGAGCCGGTATCCCCCCTGTGGCCCCCGGATGCTGATCAGAAAATCCGCCTTGACCAGTGCGGAGACGATCTGCTCCAGATATTTCATGGAGATGTCCTGACGTTCCGCAATATCCTTCAGACGAACCGGCTCTCCGGTATCATGCTGTGCAATGTCCAGCATCAGCCGCAGCGCGTATCTGCCCTTTGTCGATATTTTCATTTCAACCTCCTGTACCTAAACGATCCAGGACTGCATGCAGCCCTGGATAAATCATGAACAACCTCTGCGAAAGCTGCCTCTGTAAAGAAACAGCTCCGCATCTGCCTCTGTCTCTTGTTTTTCTTTACTTTACAGCCTGGAATGCTTCCTCCAGATCGGCGATGATATCATCAATATGCTCGGTTCCGATGGAAAGACGGATGGTATTTTTCTTGATTCCCTGATCCGCCAGCTCCTCATCATTATCCTCGGAATGCGTGGTAGAAGCCGGATGAATAACCAGAGATTTTACATCCGCGACATTGGCCAGCAGACTGAACAGCTTCAGATGATCAATGAAGTCCTTGGCATGTCTTTCGTCTCCCTTCAGATCGAAGGTGAAGATGGAGCCTCCGCCGTTCGGCAGATACTTTTTGTAAAGAGCCTGCTGTGCCGGATCCTCTGATGCCGCAGGATGGCTGATATACTCCACTTCCGGTTTGGTCTTCAGGTACTCCACAACCTTCCTGGTATTTTCCGTCTGACGCTCTACACGGAGGCTGAGAGTCTCCAGACCCTGAAGGAAAATCCACGCATGGAACGGAGAAAGGGTTGCTCCTTCATCTCGAAGAATGATTGCTCGGATATAAGTTGCGATAACAGCCGGCGCCGTGTCTTTGGCAAATGTCAGACCGTGATAGGAAGCATTCGGTGTGGACAGCCAGGGCCACTTCGGAGAATTGTAATCAAACTTGCCGGCATCCACTATTACACCGCCGATGGTTGTTCCATGTCCGCCGATAAATTTTGTTGCGGAATGAACCACAATATCAGCGCCGTACTCAATCGGGCGGATCAGGTATGGGGTTGCGAAGGTATTATCAATAATCAGCGGCAGGCCGTGCTTATGCGCCAGATCTGCCCATGCCTGAATATCTACCACCTCACCGTTGGGGTTGCCCAGCGTCTCAATATACAGGGCTTTGGTATTCTCCTTAATCGCGTTTTCTGCTTCCTTCAGATCGAAGGGGTCCACAAATGTGGTGGTAACACCGTAATCGACGAATGTGTGCGCCAGGAAGTTGTAGGTTCCGCCGTAGATATTCTTGGCGGATACGATATGATCTCCCGCTTTTGCCACTGCCTGGAACGCATAGGTAACAGCCGCCGCGCCGGAGGAAACAGCCAGCGCCGCAACGCCACCCTCCAGTGCTGCAATTCTCTTCTCAAAGATATCCTCTGTGGGATTGGTAAGACGTCCGTAAATATTCCCGGCATCCTTCAGGGCAAACCTGGCTTCCGCGTGATCACTGTTGCGGAACACAAAGGAAGATGTCTGATAGATCGGAACGGCACGTGAATCCGTTACCGGATCCGCCTGTTCCTGGCCGACATGAAGGGCAAGTGTCTCAAAATGTAATTTTCTTTCCTTTAATTCGCTCATTGTTTTTCTCCTGCTCTTTTGTATTATTTCTTCTTTGCGCACGACGATTCCAGCCTCACGCGCAGATCTGTTGTTGTCATTTCTGGAATTCTTCGGCGCGCTCCGCTTTCAGCCCAGCCGCCTGATTCCTGCGTTTTTCAAATATAGACCACAGATTGCTCCGTATTCTACTCTTCAGACACGATACAAATTTTTAGTTCTCGAAGAGGGCTGTAGAATAGTAGCGGTCTCCGCTGTCCGGAAGCAGCGCCACGATGGTCTTTCCCTTATTCTCCGGACGCTGTGCCACCTGAATAGCAGCGTACAGTGCGGCTCCGGATGAAATGCCGACCAGAATTCCCTCCAGATGCGCCAGCTCTTTTGCGGTCTGGAACGGATGCTCGTTGTCTACGGTGATTACTTCATCATAAAGTTTTGTATCCAGAACGGACGGTACAAAGCCTGCTCCGATTCCCTGAATCTTATGCGGTCCTCCATGTCCTTCTGTGAGGACAGGAGAAGTTGTCGGCTCGATGGCGATAATCTGAACATCCGGATTTTTCTCTTTCAGATATTTTCCGGTTCCGGTAAGTGTTCCGCCTGTACCTACACCGGCAAGGAAGGCGTCTACCTGTCCATCAGTATCCTCCCAGATCTCCGGGCCGGTAGTCTCATAATGTGCCTTGGGATTTGCCGGGTTGTCAAACTGTCCGGGAAGGAAGGCACCCGGCGTATTTGCCACAATTTCCTTTGCCTTGGCAATAGCGCCTGTCATACCCTTGCTTCCGTCGGTAAGCACCAGCTCCGCGCCGTAAGCCTTCAGAATGTTCCTGCGCTCCACACTCATGGTTTCCGGCATGGTAAGAATCAGCTTATAGCCCTTTGCCGCCGCAACGGATGCAAGTCCGATTCCCGTGTTTCCGGAGGTGGGTTCTACAATGGTAGCTCCCGGTTTCAGTTTTCCGGACTTCTCTGCGTCCTCGATCATTGCTTTTGCAATTCTGTCCTTCACACTGCCCGCCGGATTAAAATACTCCAGCTTTACAAGGACTCTTGCCTGAAGGTTATACTTTTTCTCAATGTTTGTGACCTCAACCAGCGGTGTTTTCCCGATCAGTTCGATTGCTCCCTTATATACCTTTCCCATGATTTCTTCCTTTCTCCGGATGCCCGGAAACCTCTTTTTGAATTTATTTCCTGTTTCTGATTCTTTTCGTCACATTCGTGTCTGCCAGGATTCGGAGCAACATCGCATGACTCCTCCCGCACTCCTGCGGTCATCTTTTTTGTTTACGGCTGTCAATGATATCCTCCTCTCTTTTAATCTTATATTTCCTAGTTGATATATAGGATTATATACCTATTTCTCTGTATGTCAATAGGTTTTTTAGGAAAAATAAAAAAAGAAGCTGCTGCCCGTTTTGTCAGACAGCCGCCTCTCTTCATCCTTTCTGTTTTTCAGAAGCACAAACGTTCTTACTTCTCCTCGTCAGTGCCTTCCTCTTTTACTTCTTCTCCGGCAAGCCGCAGGATATCTGCCGCCTCTTCTTCGGTAATCTCAAGGTAATCCGCAACCTCGTCCAGATAAACCTTCCGGCCGAGTTTTTTCTTCAGGACATTGATAGCGTCCTTCATCTCCTCCACCTTTTCTACCATCCGCCGGTCACGGGTATGAACATCCTTCTGTTCTTCGATCATCGTCTCCATTGCCTGCCGTGCGTCTTCCAACAGGCGGTCATGGACTTCTTTCAGCGATCCGGTCATCCGGTAATCCATCATATCCACCGCCAGAACCAGCTGAAGATTTGCTTCCTGGATCAGATCCTGCAAGGAAACCTCCGGAATTCTCATCTGCTTTGCCAGCTTCACAATATCTGAAAGCATCAGTTCCGTCAGACGACGTTTTGACGCCGGATCCTTACTCCGAAGTCTTTCCAGAAGTGTCTGCCTTTCTTCCTCATTCAGAGGGCGCACTGCCGCAATCTCATCCAGATACATCTCCAGATAATGCTGTTCCTGCTCCGTCCCGAACTTCTCCGGAATGGATTCTCCATCGGCATTTCCTGCAGAATTTTCCTCTGCTGTCTCCGACACGCCAGCGTTCTTTTCCGGCTCCCTGTGGTATCCACGCACAATGATATGCCTGGACTGAAGGAACTCAAAAACCAGATCCAACTGTTCCTGATTCAGATGTTCCTTCGCAAAAAACGTCCTGACATCCTCCTGCGAGATGATCTGATTCTGTTTTTTTGCAAGCTCCACGATATCCTGCAGCTTTTTCTGAAATTCTTCGGGAGTCATTCTGTGGTTCCTCCTGCGTTCGTTACCGTGGTACTGTCTGTTCCATCGGTCTGTACCTCTGTAACCTCCGCATAACCGATCACTTTATCCAGAACCATCTGCGTCTCGACATATTGCTTCAGCGTGTCTTCCCCATACTGTTCTTTTAGCGCATCCTCTGTCATGCCCCAGGCTTTTTCCGTCTCCGCCAGCGCATCCTTGTATTCCTGACTGTCATCGGTAAGCTGCTCCGCCTGCATCAGAGCTTCCAGAAGCAGGCGGCTCTCTGCCGTGTACCGGCCGTACTGCTCTTTTCTTGTCTTATATTCCTCCGCGGTCAGGCCGTTCTGGGTAATAAAATCGTCCAGCGTCGCATTGTACTGCTCCGCCTGACTGGTTACATTTTTCTCAAATTCCTCCGAGCCTTCCTCTACATAGGATTTCGGCAGTTTAAGGAACGTACAAGTCTTCTCTATCTGTTCCCATGCATCAGAATTCAGCTGCTGATCCGCAGCCTCATCATTCCCTTCCTGGAGAGATTCCTTCATATAGGCGCGGTAGTCGTCCATAGACGTGTATTTTCCGTCTGTGTAAGAACTCACCCATGCATCATCCTGCTCCGGCGCACGGGAGATGGAATTCAGTGTAACGGTAAAAACAACCGCTTTTCCCGCGACATCGGTATTGCCGTAATCATCGGGAAATGTCAGGTTCAAATCCTTCGTCTCCCCCTTTTTCATTCCGATCAGCCCGTCCTCAAACCCGTCAATGAACGTATCGGAGCCGATAACCAGAACACTGCCCTGCGCGCTTCCCCCGTCAAATTCCTTGCCGTCAATTTTTCCGACATAGTCAATGTTAACCGTATCTCCATCCTGAACGGCCGCGTTCTCGTCTGTTACTTCTTCCGCCGTGGCCTGGGACTGAATATAGGAGTCCACCTCTTCCTCTGTCACCTGTCCGACGGTTTTGGTAAGCCTGAGCCCCTTGTAATCGCCAAGGACAATGCAGTCCTCCAGTTTCCAGTCGTCACCCTCCTCCAGCGGAATGCTCATGATCGCATCCTCCTGGGATGAGGACGAGACTTCCGAAGTGCCGGTACTCTCTCCGGATACAGAAGACGAGTTTTCCCCGCTGCTGCCGCCGCACGCCGCAAGGCCTGCCGCCATAAGCGCACAGAGAATCAGTACCGCTGTTTTTTTCTTCACTATTTCAAAACCTCCAGATAATCTGCGTAAGAATCAATTTCGTGAATGCCCTGACGGACATATCCCGGCTGCACCTGCGCCCAGGTCAGCTCCCCACTGTTTTCAATAAAGTAATAATGGAATCCCAGGCTGTTCAGATAACTGTACTTCTGGTTATCCGCGGTATAGACACCCCAGTCCCCGATGTCTGTTTTTTTCGGAAACAGCATAATGTCTGTCGTCCCCAGTATGGAAGAAAAAACATCCTCCCACTGATCTACATCACTCTTCATGATGTCGTACTGGCTTCCGTAGCTGGTCAAATCATAGCTGTTGCAGGCAAAACGCCAGCCCGATGAGCGGAGTGCACTGATAATAGACTGACAGGTCTGAAGATTCCGGCTGACCTGTTCGTTATTTGTCAGACTGTCGGATGAAGAGCTGCTGACAGAACTGACCGAACTGCTCTCCGCACTCTCCGTCGTACCGGAAGTGCCGCCGCCTGTTCCGGAAGTATCCGTATTTTCAGCCGTGGTGTCCTCTTCCGACGCAGCGCCTTCCTTCCTTGCCGTCAGCACAGAAGCCAATCCTCTGTCCGTCCCGGTATTCTTCAAAAATCCGGTGATCACCGGGTTGTCCGGATAAGCAAAAGCAAACATTCCGTCCGCTTTATCCTCCGTGGTCGCGGACGCATAGGTATCGTCTGCAGTTCCATAGGCATCTGTACCCGTTCCGTCGGTATAATCCGTTCCCGTATCGGTATCTGTAGTGCCGCTTTCGTCTGTTCCTGTACCGGTATCTGTAGTGCCGCTTTCGTCTGTTCCTGTACCGGTATCTGTGGTGCCGCTTCCGTCCCCACCATTCTGTGTCTGATCATCT
>CACVSR010000015.1 GCA_902756775.1 uncultured Lachnospiraceae bacterium
CCGGACATCTGAAAGGAGATTTTCTGAAAGGAGCTTTTACAGAAATGACAGTTTCATCCTTTTTCCGGCATAAACCGGAGGAAAACAGTGAACTGACCAGAAAAAGGAACTCCCTGCGTTACAAGCTTTTCCGCTACATGTTTCTGCTTGCCGCACTGCTGATCGCCGCTTTTTTAATCGGGCTGTCCGTGATCAGCACTGCTTTCCGGCGCCAGAGCAGCTTTCGCTCCGCTCTGCAGATGCAGATGGCTGTTTTCTCGGATGATCTTTCCTCCGAATTTGACACACTGCAGGTATGGGGTCTCCAGATGTCCCATTCTGTGACAGAACAGATCCGGAAATACCTGAATACCAGCCATATGTCTTTTTCTGAAATCAACGATTCGGAAACTGCTCTGGAAGCCCTGCAGGAATCGGTCTTTAACCTCTTGAAAGAAAAGCTTCTTCAGACAGACAGCTCCGGCGTTTTTCTGCTGCTCGACGCAACTGTAAATACTCCCCTTCCCGACGCGGACAGCTCCCGGTCCGGCCTGTATCTCCGGAAAAGCTCACCTGCAGATTCCAGCTCGGAGCTCCTTCTCTATCATGGGGTTCCTGGAATCGGCAAAAAGAACAGTGTTATGCCGCATCGGAAGTGGAAGCTGGAATTCCAGACACAGAACCTGCCAGGGTATAAGGAATGGAAAAAAAGTGCCCGGCCCGGCACCTGCAGCTTCAGTGACATCTTTGTTCTTCCCGGCACCTCAGATAAAGTACTGCTTATGCTGTTCCCTCTTTTTTCAGCTGACGGTACCTTTCTGGGCGTCTGCGGTTTTGAAATGAATGACAGCTTTTTCCAGCATAAAATGGCCCAGCCTACCACGCTGAGCCATCTGACCTGCATCCTTGCGGATATTCATGCCGCTCCGGAAGGGCAGCCCTCCGGCACCCTGCAGGTTGCTGCCGAACAATCCATGTCCTGCGGAAGCACAGACGGCTACTACCTTGCCCCCGCCGGGACACTGACTGTCACAAAAAACCTTTCTGACAGACGCGTTCTCTGCTCTGACCGTATAACTTCCTACCTGGGAATAACCGAAAAAGTGAAGCTTGCCGGACAGAACGAGCGGTTCCGTGCCTATGTCCTGATCCCCCGGCGTGATTACCGGCAGATGTTTTTTCAGGAAGGCGCCGAGGTCGTTCTGATTTTTATCTTCCTTCTTGGTTTTGCCCTTTTCTGCTGCCGCTATTTCAGCCGCCGTTTCCTGACTCCGGTTCTGAACAGCCTGGAGCAGCTGAAAAACAGACAAAAAACAAATCCGGAAGAAATAATTCCGGAAATCGAAGAGCTTTTTACACTGCTGTCTGAAATGGAACGCGACAGGAAAGCTGAGACTTCTGCGCTGGAAAACGAAATTGAGGATGCCCGCACAGAGCTCAGCCGCATCAACAGGGAATATGATGACGCCAGACGGGAATTGTCCCGCCTGGTGTACTCCCGTAAAAAAGAAGTGGATCCGGAAAATTATCAGCAGTTTCTGAACGGACTGAAAACCTTAACACGGACCGAAAAGAAAATTTTCCTCTTCTATCTCTCTGGAAAAGGAACCAGAGAAATCATGGAGGAAAACAATATCAAGGAGAGCACGCTTCGCTATCACAACCGCAACATCTACAGCAAGCTGGGTATCAACTCTCTGAAACAGCTTCTGCGATACGCGGCGATCATGAACGGAGAGGACTCCGGTTAAGTCCGGATTCAGCCGAGCGCCACATCCAGAGCCATCATCAGGGTAAAACCGACGGCAAAGAGCAGCACACCCGTGTGGGAGTGCTCTCCCGCGGACATTTCCGGAATCAGCTCTTCGACCACCACATAAAGCATTGCGCCCGCGGCAAAGCTGAGCAGATATGGCATGGCCGGCAGAAAGAATTCGGAAAAAGCAACCATCAGCAGGGCACCTGCCGGTTCCACTATCCCGGAAAGCACACCACCCGCAAACGCCCGTGTTTTTTTCTGCCCCTCGGAATGGAGCGGCATAGAAATAATAGCTCCTTCCGGAAAGTTCTGAATCGCAATGCCGACTGCCAGCGCCAGCGCAGCCCCGGCGGAAATTCCCGAAGAACCGGTAAGCATTCCGGCAAAGACAATTCCTACCGCCATTCCCTCCGGAATATTATGTATGGTGACTGCCAGAACCATCAGCGTTGTTTTCGCCGCTTTGCTGCGTGGTCCCTCTGCCTGATCGGAAAAAGCGTGCAGATGCGGTGTCACGTGATCCAGCAGAAGAAGAAAAAGCGTTCCCAGCCAGAAACCAATCACTGCGGGAAGAAAAGCCAGCGATCCCATTCCGCCGCTCTCTTCCATCGCGGGAATTAAAAGGCTCCAGATGGAGGCTGCCACCATGACCCCGGCCGCGAAACCGGAGAGTGCTCTCTCTACCATCGGGCTGAGTTCATTTTTCATAAAAAATACACAGGCGGCACCCAGTGATGTGCCGATGAACGGAATCAGAATGCCCTGCAGAACCTGCCATGTCATCTATGTCTCCTTTCCCGGAAATCTGCCCTTGCTGCTCCGGCGGATTTCCCTTTGCATGTTCTTTGAATATACCTTCGCGCGCCCTCTTTTCCCACAAAAAGAGGCTGCTGTATGTCACTCCTCGATATGCTCCTGTCCTACCTGTATGATTGTGTGAACATGCTGATCCGCCAGATGGTAGAAGATCTGTTTCCCTTCCCGTCTGGACGCAACCAGCTTGGAGGATTTCAAAATCTTCAGCTGATGGGAAACCGCAGACGTCGTCATGCCCAGGGCTTCGGCGATTTCTCCTACACTGTGCTCATCGTCATAAAGGACAAACAGAATACGTATCCTGGTAGAGTCTCCGAATACCTTAAACAGCTCCGCAAGATCCGCCATTTCATTTTCGTCCGGAAGATTGCATTTTTTGCCCATATTTCGCTTCCTTTCTTCACGGCTCACCGGCTTTCTTTGATTTTTACCAAAACAGGCTGACTCATCCTCGCGCAAATCCTATGAAATCGAGGCCAACAGCTGAGCTGCCCGCAGTCAATGCCTGAGCGATATAGACTGTACCTGCCCTGCCGGATCCTGACACTGACAATACCAGTATAGCAACTTTATCTTTCTGCGCAAAGACACTATTTCGGCCGCATTCCTGGTTCTTCTCCCCTTTTCTTTCCTTTTCTCTTACCGGAAGGCACTCCTGCAGTCCGATATTTTACTAAAATTCAGTTCCCTTGCTGCCGTTTTTCTGTCATCTTTGACACTTCTTACCCATATGCGCTATAATCAGAAGCAGCTGTAAGAGAAAGATTTAAGTTTTCCATAATCAGGAGGATATTTGTATGAGTAAGACTTTAGTTGCCTTCTTCTCCGCAACCGGCACAACGAAAAAGATCGCGGAGGACATCGCCGGAGAGGAACATGCGGATGTGTTTGCCATTACGCCGGAAAAGCCCTATACCGAAGCGGATCTGAACTGGAAGGATAAGGGCTCCAGGTCTACTGTGGAGATGGCTGACCCGAACTGCCGCCCGGCCATGGCTGAGCCCGTTCCGGATCTGAGTTCCTACCAGACCATTATTCTGGGCTTTCCGATCTGGTGGGGAAGAGAACCCAGCATTGTTGACACCTTCCTGACTTCCGCTGATTTTTCCGGAAAAATCATCATTCCGTTCTGCACTTCCGGAGGCAGCGGGATGGCAAGAACCTGTGAGAGGATTCAGAACCTGGTAGGCAAGGATGCACGCGTTATGGAAGGCCGCCGTGTAGGCGGAGAAGTTTCCATGAAAGATCTGAAGCTCTGGTTTGACGGATTCCAGCAGTGGTAATTCTATGTATACCGGAACTGCAGGAACTGTAACCAGTCGTTCCTCCATGCAGGACAGAGGTTTCTGAACGGAGGTTTCAAAGACTGCCGCTTATCATGCGGCAGTCTTTTTTCGTTTCTGCGAAAGGGGCTGCGTTTCGTCCCCGTAAACCCGGTCTGAAAATGCAATGCCGTTGACATAGAATTAACATACCGTAAACATACCTCTGGTAGCCGGCTTCTTTCACACCCGGTACAATAGGCTGGAACGATTGTATAGTTAAGCCAACGACAGAGGTGCTTTGTATGAATGAAAATGTACAGATTGTTTTCGGTCTGCTGGGCGGACTGGCCATTTTCCTTTTCGGTATGAACATGATGAGCGAGAGCCTGCAGAAAGCGGCCGGGGAAAAAATGAAAACCGTGCTGGGCGTCCTTACCAGAAATCCGGTTATGGGCGTCTTGTCCGGCGCCCTTGTCACAGCGGTTCTGCAGAGTTCCTCCGCCACTACCGTTATGGCGATCGGATTTGTCAGTGCCGGCCTGATGACCCTGCCGCAGGCGATTTCCATTATTTTCGGTGCTAATATCGGCACAACCATGACAGCGCAGATTATTGCGTTTAAGCTCAGCGACTATGTCTACATCATCATCTTCGCCGGCTTCATCCTTACGCTTCTGGCACGGAAAGAAAAACTGCGCTATGTAGGGCGCACCATTCTTGCCTTCGGCCTCCTTTTTGACGGTATTGACATCATGAGCTCGGTGATGAAGCCTCTTGCCTCCAGTCCGTTTTTCCTGGATCTGATTGGAAGTGTCTCAAATAACCGTTTTCTGGGCGTGCTGGTGGGAATGCTGATGACCCTGGTTGTGCAGAGCTCCTCCGCCACAATTGCTGTTCTCCAGAACTTCGCCTCTCAGGCTGCCGTCGGCACCACAGCCAGCATTATCGGGCTTTCAGGAGCTATCCCGATCCTTCTTGGCGACAATATCGGTACCACCATCACAGCGATTCTTGCGAGTCTGACGCAGAACAAAAATGCCAAAAGAACCGCTCTGGCGCACTGCATCTTTAATATCAGCGGAAGCCTGCTCTTTATCTGGTTCGTAGGACCGTACTCCAGACTGATCCAGATGCTTTCCCCAAAGGGAAACGAGGTGGATGTTGTTTCCAGGCAGATTGCAAACGCGCACACCGGATTTAACGTGATTATGACGCTGATCTGGACACCTCTTCTTCCCCTCATGGTAAAGATTGTGAAAAAGCTGCTTCCGGGCAGGGAGGAGGAAGCTGTTGTCAGCGCTTCTGTTCCCAAATATCTGGATAATCAGCTGATCGGGCAGCCGCTTCCTTCCATCCACCTGGTCTCCCGTGAGATCCTGCATCTGGGTCATATGGTTCAGATGATTCTGATAAAGGTGGAAAGTTTTACGCTGAAGAACTGCGGAGAGCTGCTCGAAGAAGTACAAAAAGGGGCAGCAGCCATCCACGCTGTCAGTGAACGGATAGACGAATATACCTCTGCCATGTTTGCAGACGGAAGCCTGACAGAGGAGCAGGCATCCAGGGTGACAGAAGCCATCCTGATAAAGAGTGATTTTCTTCGGATCGGTCTGCTGTGTGAGGATATTCTGTCGGATATAACCGCGAACGCGTCTCAGAAAAAACAGCTTTCGAAAGAGGCTGTGAAGGATCTGAAGGATTCCCTTCATCAGATCCGACAGCTCTATGACAACATCCTGAGGCAGATGATCAGCGGAACTTTAAGCCAGGAGAGCAGCCTGCAGGTAAAGACACTCCGTCAGGAAATTTTCTCCCAGGACGAGCGGCTGCGCCGCCGCCACATGAAGCGGGTGAGCAAAAACAAATGCGCCTCTGCCCTGACCAATCCCTTTAACGATATGCTGAATGAGCTGGTTCGAATGGGCACCTGCTGTGTGAACCTGAGCGATCTTTCTGTCAGTGATATTAGTTTCCATGAACTTCTGCATGGAGAACCTGTGCCGGGAAGCGCATCTCCGGATGAGGAAGAATCCGCGATTCTTCAGCTTGCGGAGAATCCCGGAAAAGCTGCCGTGCCGGTTTCCCCGCAGCAATAACGCACCGTGGAAAAAGCCGCTGTTTTCCTTCTGTTCAGGAAAACAGCGGCTTTTTTTAACTGCTTACTGCCCGATTGCTCTATGCATCCCGCCTGTTAAATTCTCTCGTGGGCGTTTCTTGCGATCACATCCATCTGCTGCTCTCTGGTCAGATCAATGAATTTTACCGCATAGCCGCTGACACGGATGGTAAAGTTCGCGTATTCCGGCTTTTCCGGATGTTCCATGGCATCTTTCAGCTTATCCAGTCCGAAAACGTTGACGTTCAGATGATGTGCTCCCTGATCGAAATAGCCGTCCAGGACATGAACAAGGTTTTCCTTTCTCTCCTCTTCGCTGTGACCCAGGGCATTCGGACTGATTGTCTGCGTGTTGGAGATTCCATCCAGCGCATATTCATACGGCAGCTTTGCCACACTGTTCAGAGAAGCCAGCAGTCCGTTCTGCTCCGCGCCGTAGGCCGGATTTGCTCCCGGTGCAAACGGGGTAAAGGCTCTTCTTCCGTCCGGAAGCGCTCCGGTCGCCTTTCCGTAAACCACATTGGAGGTGATGGTCAGAATGGATGTCGTCGGCTCTGAATGGCGATAGGTATGATGCTTCTTTATTTTTGTCATAAAGGTTTTTAACAGCCATACGGCTATCTCATCCGCGCGCGGGTCATCGTTTCCATATTTCGGAAAATCCCCTTCAATCTGATAGTCAGTCACAAGGCCGGACGCATCCCGCACAGTCCTGACTCTGGCATACTTGATGGCCGACAGGGAATCCACCACATGACTGAACCCGGCGATACCGGTCGCAAAGGTTCGTCTGACATCGGTATCAATGAGTGCCATTTCCGCCGCCTCATAATAATATTTATCATGCATATACTGAATCAGGTTCAGAATATTGACATAAAGCCCTGCCAGCCAGTCCATCATCAGATCATACTTGTGCATCACCTCCGTATAATCCAGGTACTCGGAGGTAATCGGCGCATATTCCGGGCCTACCTGCATGGGCGAGCCGTCTTTATTCTTAAACTTCTCGTCCTTTCCTCCGTTGATGGCGTAAAGCAGGCACTTTGCCAGGTTCGCCCTTGCTCCGAAGAACTGCATTTCCTTTCCCGTCTGTGTGGCGCTCACGCAGCAGCAGATGCTGTAGTCGTCTCCCCAGACCGGTTTCATGACATCGTCATTCTCGTACTGGATGGAAGATGTCTCAACGGAGATGGATGCCGCGTATTTTCTGAAGTTTTCGGGAAGTCTGGAACTGTACAGCACAGTCAGGTTCGGCTCCGGAGACGGCCCCATATTCTCCAGTGTATGAAGGAACCGGAAATCCGTCTTTGTTACCATGGATCGTCCGTCCAGCCCTGTTCCGGCGACCTCCAGCGTCGCCCAGACGGGATCGCCGGAGAACAGCTGGTTGTAGCTCGGAATCCGGGCAAATTTCACGACGCGGAACTTCAGCGTAATCTGGTCTATCAGCTCTTGTGCTTCTTTCTCGGTAATTTTACCTTCCTTCAGGTCTCTGTCCAGATAAATATCCAGGAAGGTGGAAATTCTTCCGACAGACATGGCCGCGCCGTTCTGCGTCTTGATCGCTGCCAGATAGCCGAAGTAGAGCCACTGGACAGCCTCTCTTGCATCCCGCGCCGGAGCCGAGATGTCATACCCGTAGGATTCCGCCATCTTCTTCATTCCCTGAAGTGCCCGGATCTGCTCGGCAACTTCCTCTCTCTGACGGATCACATCATCGGTCATGGTTCCGTCTCCGCAGTTGTCGAAATCCTCCCTTTTCTTTTCTACCAGGAAATCAATTCCGTATAGAGCGACCCTGCGGTAGTCGCCGACAATTCTTCCTCTGCCGTAAGTATCCGGAAGTCCGGTTACGATATGCGAATGCCTTGCCCTTTTCATTTCCGGGGTGTAGGCGTCAAACACTGCCTGATTATGAGTCTTATGATATTCATTGAATATCTTATGGAACTTGTCATTGATATGAAAGCCGTAGTTTTCCGCGGCCTCTTCCGCCATCTTAATTCCGCCGTATGGCATAAAAGCTCTTTTCAGCGGCTTGTCCGTCTGAAGTCCCACGACTTTTTCCAGTTCCTTGTGCTCCGGATCAATGTATCCGGGTCCGTAGGAAGTCAGACCGGAAACCACCTCGGTCTCGCATTCCAGGACGCCTCCTCTTGCACGCTCCTCCTTCTGAAGTTCCTGAATTTTATCCCACAGCCTCTCCGTTGCCTCCGTCGGACCTTCCAGAAAGCTTTCATCACCGCTGTAAGGCGTATAATTGTTCTGAATAAAATCCCGAACATTGATATCCTCTGTCCATTTGGTTCCCTTGAAAGTTCTCCATTCTTCTCTCATACACGATTGCCCTCTCTTTGTCTGTTACAGCTATCATCTACCGGTTACCGTCTTTGCCGCAGACCGCTCCCCTTTCCCCCGGAAGGGGCTGCACGATAAGGTTGTGTCCGCTGCCGCAAAATCCTTTCAGGCTATTTCCGCTTCTACTCCGGCACGGAGCATCTTTTCCGCCTCCCGTACCTGCTGTCCTGTCGGCGGCTTTACATTTTTCAGAGGGTATTCCAGCCCAAGCTCCTTCCACTTGTACGCCCCCAGAGAATGATAGGGAAGAACCTCTACCTTCCGGACATTGGTAAGCGTATCCAGAAACCTTCTCTCCGCCAGCAGATCCTCCGGCGCGTCCGTCCATCCCGGAACAAGCACCTGACGGATCCAGACCGGTTTTCCGATTTCGGAGAGGAATCGAAGCATGTCCAGAATATTGTCATTCGGCACTCCCGTTAGCCTCCGGTGCTTTTCCGGATCCATCTGCTTAATGTCTACAAGAAGCAGGTCGGTGACATCCATCAGCTTCCGGAAAGAATTAAACCAGGGCTCCCGGCGGGTAAACGGCTGTCCGGCTGTGTCAATGACCGTGCTGATGCCCCTCTGCTTCGCTTTCCGGAAAAGTTCCAGAAGAAACCCCATCTGCAGCAGCGGCTCTCCGCCGGAAACGGTAATTCCTCCCTCACTGCCCCAGTAGTTTCTGTAACGCTCCGCCTCGTCCAGCAGTTCATCTGCAGAACGCCTGTCGGACGTCCTTCCGTCCCAGGTATCGGCGTTGTGACAGAATTTGCAGCGCATGGCACATCCCTTCAGGAAAATAACATACCGGATTCCCGGACCGTCTACTGACCCGAAGGACTCTGTGGAATGAATATTTCCTCTGATCATGACAAAACCCTTTCTGTTCTGAAAAACCAAAAAGCCGCCTTCCCGAAAGGGAAGACGGCTCTCTTCTTGCCTGTCCGCTTCTGTTCTTCCGGGAACACCCTGAGAATAACAAAAGCCGGAGTATCATTCCTTGATTATAATCAATTAATAGCTTGTATTCGTTTTTATGCCTGTTCCGCCAGTTTCTTCAGCTCCTCTTTGTGCAGAATTTTCAATCTGCCTCTTCCGACCCGCTTAATAATGCCTTCTCTTTCCAGGAGCGCAAGGTTGCGGCTGACAGTTTCCGTGCGCAGGTTGATGGAAGATGCAATATCCTCCAGTTTCAGATGGATTTCATTCCCCAGGCACCTGGTATCACGGTGCAGCAGAAACTCCGCCACGCGCTTTTTCGGTTCGCGGATAGAGAGCAGCAGAATCTTTTCCTCCGCGTCATCCAGATCCACACTTAACATCTCCAGAAGGTTCATGGCCATCTGGGGATTTCTGTGGAAAACATCCAGCAGATCGCCCCGTGGAATCTGACACAGCTTCACATCTGTCAGGCAGACCACATCATAATGGTAATAGTGCTCCTTCAGAAAGATCCCGTGCCAGATAGCCTGTCCGTCGTGAAGGACATCCAGAATATGTTCCTCGCCCGAAGCATCCGTGTGGCAGATTTTTACCTTGCCGCACCGGATAATCAGCACCGATTCTATCCCGTCTCCTTCTGAGGCGAGATAACTGCCTTTCTCATGATCTGTGTGAATGGCCTTCTGAACCAGCTCCGCCTGAAGCTCATGCGGAATATCCCGAAAAAGCCGGATGGACGAAATGCAAAAAGGGTTTCCCCTGCGGTATTCACAGGGACATTGTTTCTGTTCCATAAAAAACTCCGTTTCTATACGGCAGACGTTGATGCCAGCCTTTTGTATGGTACAATACTGTCATAAAAACAGTTTTCCGCGAATGATTCTATAGCCGCCGGAACTTAACTTGTATATCTGATCTGGATCTGATAAGGAGCCTGCCTGTGAAGCTGAAATTCCGAAAACAATATCTTCTGTCTGCAGCCGCTTCGGTTCTGTCTGCGCTGATTATGGCGGTTACCAATAATACACTGATCGAGCAGGCCAACCTGCTTCCGGGCGGGGTGATGGGTCTGTCGCGCCTGCTGCATCTGATCGGCAGCTATCTGGGAATTTCTCTGCCCGTAACCGCCTTTTATCTGGGTATCAATATTCCGGTAGCCCTGTTCTGTCTGAAAAAAATATCCAAAAGATTCGTTGCTTTTTCTCTTCTGCAGGTCATCTGTTACTCGCTTTTTGTTCATATCCTCCCCGTCTACGCCATTTTCAACCAGAATGTCCTGAATGTAATTTTCGGCGGGGCGGGCTGGGGATTCGGGACAGCTGTTGCCCTGCAGGGCGCCTCCTCGACCGGTGGAACTGACTTTATCGCTCTATATGTTTCCACGAAAACCGGAAATGAAATCTGGATGCAGGTATTCGCGTTTAACTGCGTGCAGCTTGTAATTTTCGGGGCCCTGAGCGGCTGGGAGCAGGCCGGTTATTCCATCCTGTTTCAGTTTATCTCCACGCGGATGATCAGCACCTTCCACAGCCGTTACAAGCGGGTGATGCTTCAGGTTATCACACGGGAAAAAGACCAGGTTGTAAAGGCATACCTGGAACATTTCTCCCACGGCATTACCATTCTATGCGGAACAGGAGGCTATACCGGAAATGAAACCTGGGTACTTCTCGCCGTTACGTCCAGCTATGAAATGAGTGAAGCCATCGAGCTGATTCGGAAGGTAGATCCCTCCAGCATCATCAATGTTACCAAATCTGAGAAGCTGATCGGCAAATTCCAGCAGCCCTCCCTCTGAGGCTGTGGAAGACGGACCGTTCCGGTCCTTCATGCCTTCTCTCCTTTCTGATCTGTAAAGCAAAACCGGCTCCGAAACACTGAACAATCAGTATTTCAGGAACCGGTTTTTTCTTTACTTTGCGTAATCAGTTACGCGGCTTTCACGAATTACATTTACTTTAATCTGTCCCGGATACTGAAGCTCATCCTCAATCTTTTTGGAGATGTCTCTGGCCAGCAATACCATATCGGCATCGCTTACCTGCTCCGGCACAACCATCACGCGTACTTCTCTTCCTGCCTGAATAGCAAAAGACTTCTCAACCCCCTGGAAGGAGTTGGCTATGTTCTCAAGGTCCTTTAATCTGTTGGTATAAGTTTCCAGTGTCTCGCGGCGTGCGCCCGGCCGTGCTGCCGAGATTGCATCCGCTGCCTGAACAACGCAGGCAATAAGCGACTGCGGCTCCACATCCCCATGATGGGATTCCACAGCATTGATAACGACTGCGGGCTCTTTGTACTTCCGGCAGAGATCCGCGCCGATCTGAATATGTGAACCTTCCACCTCGTGGTCGATTGATTTTCCGATATCATGCAGAAGACCCGCACGTTTTGCCATGCGGACGTCCAGCCCGATCTCACCCGCAAGCAGACCGCTGAGCTGCGATACCTCTATGGAATGCTTCAGCGCATTCTGTCCGTAACTGGTACGGAATGTCATGCGGCCAAGCAGCCTGACCAGTTCCGGATGTACACCGTGAACGCCCACTTCCTGGAGCGCGTTCTCGCCTTCCTCCCGGATACGGTTTTCCACTTCTTTTCTGGCCTTTTCTACCGTCTCTTCAATACGGGCCGGATGAATACGGCCATCCACAATCAGTTTTTCCAGTGCGATTCTTGCGACTTCACGCCGGATCGGATCGAAGGAAGAAAGAACAACAGCTTCCGGGGTATCGTCAATGATCAGATCCACACCGGTAGCCTGCTCTAATGCACGGATATTACGTCCTTCGCGTCCGATAATGCGTCCCTTCATCTCGTCTCCCGGAAGTTCCACCACGGAAATCGTGGATTCCGAGACATGATCGACGGCGCATTTCTGTATGGCTGTTACCACATACTCCTGCGCCTTTTTGTCCGCATCTTCTTTTGCCCTTGTCTCATACTGCTTGTAAATCCTTGCAGCATCGACCTTTGCTTCTTCTTCAACAGATTTTAAGAGAAACTCTTTTGCTTCTTCGGAGGTCATGCCGGAGACTTTCTCCAGCTCCTGTACGCGCTGCTCTTGTAATTCGTTAACCTGTTTTTCCTTTTTCTGTAATTCCTTTTCCTTTGCTGACAGTTCACCTTCCCGACGCTCCAGCGTGTCCGCCTTTCTGTCCACAGTTTCTTCCTTGGACAGCACACGTCTCTCGTACTTTTGCAGCTCCAAACGGCGTTCCTTGTATTCCTTGTCCCGTTCGTTCTTCAATTTCAGGTTTTCTTCCTTTGCTTCGAGAAGAACTTCGCGTTTTTTAGTCTCGGCAGTTTTTATTGCCTCGTCTATAATTCCTCTTGCCTTCTCTTCTGCTGTTCCGACCTTTTCCTGATCCTCACGGTTTTTTCTGGCTACCGCCAGTTTTCCCGCGATTGGAACTGCAATAAGCGCAGTGACCACCACAGCAACGACCACAGAAATCACTTGGATTAACATGGGGTTCATTACAGGGTGTACCTCCTTATTCAATTTTCATTGTACAATCACAACAGAATTATTTTAGCCTTTTCGTACATTATTGTCAATGTGCAAACCCTGCTGCGCTTTTCCCGGATGACAGCGGAAACAGCCCGTTCTATTTTTCTTCAAACATCCGGACTGCACTCCAGATATCGCCTGTGCGGAAGCCTCTGCGGGCCAGATAGCCGAACAGCCTCCGGAGTTCCCTTTCCTGCAGCTGATGCGGTTCTCCCGCCCTTTTGCACAGCAGGGCATAGATCTGCTCCGTCTCGTTCTCCGGAATCTCAGAGAGGGCATTCTCCACCGTTTCCTCCGCAACGCCCTTCTCTTCCAGCTCCCTTCGGATTTGGCACCGGCTTTTTCTGCCCTGCATCCCGAACACATAGTTTTCCGCGTATCGCCTGTCATTCAGATAGCCAAAAGAGGCGACATAGGAAATTCCTTTCTCCGCCTCCTTTTCATCGAACCCCGCCTCCAGTAACCGCTCCCGCAGCTCCTTTTCTGTCCGGTCGCGGTATAAAAGCAAATCCATCGCTTTTTTTCTGGGATCCCGGCTTTCCTCGTTTTCAGGGCCGTATTCAGAAGAAACGCGGTTTCTTCTGCCCGGATATCGAAAACCCATTACGCTTCCCCGGATGCCGCTTCCGGTGCGCGGCCGTCCATGCCGGCCTCTGATTCATTCAAGACGGGGAAGCCATTGGCCGCACGCACCTTATTTTCCACCATAAGCATAAAATCAGGATGCTCGCTAAAATAAAGCTTCGCATTTTCTCTTCCCTGCCCGATTTTTTCGTTATTGTAGGCATACCAAGCGCCGGATTTTTGGATGATGTCCTGCTTTACGGCAAGATCCAGAATATCTCCCTCTCTGGAAATACCTTTTCCGAACATGATATCAAATTCCGCCTCACGGAAAGGCGGAGCGACTTTATTTTTTACAACTTTGACACGAGTGTGATTTCCGACTACAACGCCTCCCTGCTTCAGGGACTCTACACGGCGGACGTCCAGCCTGACGGAAGCATAGAATTTAAGAGCCCGCCCTCCCGTTGTGGTCTCCGGGTTTCCGAACATGACGCCGACCTTTTCCCGGAGCTGGTTTATGAATACCACGCAGCAGTTGGTCTTACTGATGGCCGCCGTCAGCTTCCGGCATGCCTGAGACATCATTCTTGCCTGCAGACCCACATGGGAATCCCCCATCTCTCCGTCTATCTCCTGTCTGGGGACAAGGGCGGCCACGGAGTCCACAATAATGATATCCACCGCGCCGGAGCGCACCATGGTCTCTGTAATTTCCAGCGCCTGCTCGCCGGAATCCGGCTGAGAGATATAGAGATTGTCCACATCGACCCCGATGTTCCCGGCATACACCGGATCCAGGGCATGCTCTGCGTCGATAAAGCCTGCGATGCCGCCGCGCTTCTGCACCTCTGCCACCATGTGCAGGGCGACAGTGGTTTTTCCGGAGGATTCCGGCCCGTAGATCTCTACAATTCTTCCCCGCGGAATTCCGCCGACACCAAGCGCAATATCCAGTCCGAGCGAGCCTGTCGGTATTGCTTCCACGTTCATCTTTGCGGCAGAATCTCCCAGCTTCATGACAGCACCTTTTCCGTACTGCTTTTCAATCTGTCCGAGCGCGGCATCCAGTGCCTTCATTTTTTCTTCACTAGCCATAATCAATTCCTTTCCAACGGCAGACCAGCCGCCGATGCCGGACATACAACAGCGCCGCCCGGCGAACATATGTTCCGAACAAATGTTCGATTCGGCATAATCATACCGTTTTTTCTTATTTCTGTCAACATGGGATCTCAGCGGAAATCACCCGGAGAACTCCGGATGGAAAGACAATTTTTTTATACCATATTTCCGGACGTAAGTCCATAAAACAGGGGCTGCCGTCCTGCGCCTGACATCGGATGCTTTTCAAAATATCCGATGCCTGCGCAATACGCGGCAGCCCCGTTCCTATCTCCTGTATGCTCAGACCTGCCAGACAGAAAAATCTTCTTATCCGATGCTGCACGCCTGCCGCAAAATGAAAATGCCTTAATATCCGATCAGCCAGTCGTACAGCTCCTGATACTGCATGGCTGCCGTGTGCCAGCTGAAATCCTTTTCCATACCGCGGTCTACGATTTTATTCCAGTCACGCCTCTTGTCGTAATAAATTCTCTCCGCGTAGCGGATGGTTCCCAGCATTTCATGCGCATTGTAATTGGCAAACGAGAAGCCGGTTCCGGTATTTTCATACTCATTGTAAGGCTCTACCGTGTCCTTCAGACCGCCGGTCTCGCGGACAATCGGCACGGTCCCGTAGCGCAGGCTCATCAGCTGGCTCAGGCCGCAGGGCTCAAACAGAGACGGCATGAGAAACGCGTCGCAGGATGCGTAGATTCTGTGGGAAAGATCATTGGAATAGAAAATATTCGCCGATACCTTTTTGTCGTATTTCCAGGCAAAATGGCGGAACATGTTCTCGTACTTGGCCTCTCCGGTTCCCAGAACGACCAGCTGAATGCTGTCCTGACACATTTCATCCATCATATAGGCAATCAGATCCAGACCCTTCTGATCTGTCAGACGCGAGACAATGCCGATCATCATGACCTTCGGGTCCGTTTCCAGCCCCAGCTCCTGCTGGAGAGCCAGTTTGTTTTTAACCTTTTCCTTCCGGAAGTTTTTCACGTTATAATGCTGCGCAATGCACGGATCTGTCTCCGGGTTATACTCGCTGTAATCAATCCCGTTTACAATTCCGCGAAGGTCGTTGGCGCGGGCGCGCATCAGACCGTCCAGTCCCTCTCCGTAAAACGGAGTCTTGATCTCTTCCGCGTAGGTCTTGGACACCGTGGTGATGGCATCCGCGTAGACCAGACCGCCTTTCAGATAGTTGGCGTCCCTGTTGTATTCCAGTTTGTCAGGCGTAAAGTAGTAATCGGAAAGACCGGTAATACTCTTGATGCTCTCCTTATCCCATATGCCCTGAAACTTCAGGTTATGGATGGTCATGACGCTCTTGATATTGTGGAAGAAATCATTTCCCTGGAAGCGCTCGTGCAGATAAACCGGAATCAGTCCGGTCTGCCAGTCATGGCAGTGAATTACATCCGGATGGAAATTAACGACCGGAAGAATGGAAAGAACCGCCTTGCTGAAAAAGGCAAATTTTTCCAGATCCCAGGGCATTCCTCCGTAGATCTGGTCGCCGGAAAAATGCTCCTCATTATCAATAAAATAACAGGTGATTCCGTCCAGCTCCAGCTTAAAGACGCCGACATACTGCTGGCGCCAGTTCAGATCCATGTAAAAATTAGTGATATACTGCATCTGGCTGCTATATTTTTCCGGAATGGCCTTATATTTCGGCATCACCACCCGACAGTCAAAATATTCTTTCTGAAAATACTTCGGCAGCGACCCGACGACATCTGCCAGCCCCCCTGTCTTAATAAAGGGAACGCATTCGGAAGCAGCAAACAAAATATTTTTCACAACGGATTTCCTCCTCTCTGTCCCGTTACATTTTTCCGGCCTTCCAGTCAGCCATCACCCGCAGGGTTTCCTCCGCGGGTCCGGAAATAACGGCGGACGCTATAACCTCGCAGGGAGGATTTTCTGTCACTGCCTGCACAGCAGCCGTCACAGCTGCCACATCTCCGCCTACAACAACGGTATCATGACCGCCGTTTCTGGTATATCTTGCCTGAAACGTCACATCTGCAGCCTTGCACATTTTATCCAGGACAACAACGCCGTTTGCCGCCCCCAGAACCTCCACAAGACCCAACGCACCGAAATTCATCCTGAGCGCCTCCTATTTCAAAATTGTCGCCTGCATGGCGGTTTCTGTATCCTCTGACGGGGCGGGAATGACATGTTTTCCCGTTAGCGTTCCGTATTTTGATCCGGCGGTCAGTGCCGCTTCCATAGCGGCGCGGACATCTGAGACGGTTCCCCTGATTTTTACACAGGCGCCGGCCTTCAGACGGTTTCTTTCCACACCCTGTATGGCAATATCCGCCGCCTTTGCAGCCGCATCCATGGCAACCAGACAGGCAACCATATTATCAAATTCAAATATTCCGATGGATTTTCCCATCCAAGAATTTTCCATAGCAGCAAAACTCTCCCATGCGTGTCATCTATCTTTTCCATCCGGCAGGAAAATCCCCTTTATCCGCACAGACGGTGTTTTTTCTCACTCCTTTTCCGGATAAGCATGGCTCTTCCGGATGGCGGCTCTTACCGGCAGGATCATGGAAGGCGACACGGACAGCTCATCCACTCCCATGCGGAGGAATGTCTCTGTAAGGGTCGTATCCGCCCCCAGTTCTCCGCAGATGCCTACCCAGGCTCCGCCTTTATGGCCGTTTTCTATCGTCATGCGGATCAGCCGGAGGATCGCCTTGTGATGCGGATTATAAAACACATCAAGCCGACTGTTCTGCCTGTCCATAGCCAGGGTGTACTGCGTCAGATCATTGGTGCCGATGCTGAAAAAATCCACCTTATGAGCCAGATCGTCACTGATCAGCGCCGCTGCCGGGGTCTCTATCATGACTCCCTCTTCCACATCATCCTTAAACGGTATTTTATCCGCGGTCAGTTCCTTCTTCACCTCTGCGACAATCGTGTGAATCTTATCCAGCTCCTCCACAGAGGTTATCATCGGATACATGATAGCGACCTTGCCGAAGGCACTGGCACGGAAAATAGCCCGCAGCTGTGTCTTGAAAATATCCGGCCGGGTCAGGCATATCCGGATCGCCCGGTATCCAAGAGCGGGGTTGTCCTCCTTCTCCAGTTCCAGATAATCCGCCTTTTTATCTGCGCCGATATCCAGCGTGCGGATAATCACACGCTTGCCGGCCATGGTCTCCACAACAGCCTTATATGCCTGGAACTGCTCTTCCTCCGTCGGAAGAGACTCTCTTCCGATGTACAGGAACTCACTCCGGAAAAGCCCCACGCCGCCTCCGTCGTTGGAGAGCACGGCAGCCACATCCTTCAGGCCGCCGATGTTTGCGTAGAGATTGATCTCCTTTCCGTCCAGCGAGACGTTTTTCTTACCCTTCAGCTCCTGTAAAAGCCTGCGGGTCTCCAGATCCCGGCCGCGTTTTTCCTCCATTTCACGGAGGGTTTCTTCGTCCGGCTCCAGATAAAAGGTGCCTGTGTGCCCGTCAACCGCCGCCAGCTTTCCATTCCAGTCCTCCCGGATCGGGATGTCGATTAAGGCTGGTATGTTCATGGTTCTTGCCAGGATGGCCGTGTGGGAATTCGAGGATCCCCAGCGGGTGACAAATGCCAGTACCTTTTCCTTGTCCAGCTGAACGGTCTCGCTGGGCATCAGATCGTCCGCGATGATGATAGACGGTTCATCGAAGCTGCGCTTTTCATCCTCTCCGGTAAGAACCCGGATCAGGCGCTCGGAGATATCCTTCATATCCGCGGAACGGGCCTTGAAGTACTCATCCTCCATCTCCGCAAACATCTTGAAAAAGTTTTCCCCGGCTACGGCAACTGCGTATTCCGCATTGACATTCTGGGTGCGGATCGCGTTTTCAATGGCCTCGCAGAAATCTTCATCCTCCATCAGCATGGCGTGGACATCAAAAATGGCGGCATTTTCCTCGCCGACCTTTTTTACAGAATCATCATGCAGCTGCCGGAGCTGGGCGACGGATTTTTCGCGGGCATCCTTGTAGCGGGCTACCTCTGCATCCGTATCTTCAATTTTTTCACGGCGGACCGTAGTTTCCTTTTTACCGTAATAAAGAAGCGGGCCGATCGCCACACCCTTAAAAATGGATTTCCCCTGAAAAACTTCCACAGGCTTCACCTCCTGACATGCGTATTACATATTACAGATGTTCCTTAAAGAATTTCTCCATCTCCGCAGCGGCAGTCTCTTCATTTTCTCCGCTGATTTCTACCGTAACCTCGGTGCCCTGCTTGATTCCAAGGCCCATCAGCTTAATCAGCTTCTTGGCGCTGGCGCTCTTGTCCCCCACACGGATGGTGACATCCGCTCCGCACGCCTGCGCGGCATTTACCAGTTCCCCTGCCGGTCTTGCGTGAATCCCCACCGGATCTGTGATAACGTAAGTAAAACTTTTCATGAATCATTTCCTCCTGTCTTTGCTCTGTCAACATCATAATCATTCCAGCGCCAAAAAGCATAGCATAAGTCTATGACTCTGTGGCGCGCCCATACATTCGTATCGCCGGACTATACTCTGAGTATACCAGAGCACAGCTAAAAGAAACAGTGCGGATGTATTCTCCAGCCGGTAATGGCCGCCGATGGGCAGTGAAAGTGAACCGCCAGATCCTGCCGTTCTCCCTGATAGTCCGGATAATACCTGGTCGTAAGTACAATTTTCCCATCGTCCGCATAGATTTCAAGAACCGAGGTGTCCACCAGAATCCGAAGGAATTCAATCCGCTCCGTCCTGACTTTTCGCACCGTTCTTCCGTATCCCGCGTTATCCGAAACGGAAAGCTGAAGCACACCGTCCCGGAAAGACAACTCCGCCGCGTCGCCGAAAGCGATCTTCCACTCCTGGTCCTCTGTCCCCTCCAGGAAACAGATCTCAAAATCACCTGTTCCGTCCGGAAGGCAGAAGGTTTCTCTCGGCATGATCATCGTTTCGTGGTACCGCAGCTTTGCCAGTTCAGGCACCGGATTCTGACAGATCACCCCGTCCTCGACGGTCAGCAGGCGGGGAACGGTCAGGCAGTTTTCCCAGCCTCTCTGATCTGTGGGATTTCCATAGGGATGATCCGGCATTCCGATCCACCCGAATAGAATCCGTCTGCCGTTCTCGTCCGTAAAAGTCTGCGGCGCATAGAAATCAAACCCATAATCCCACTCCCGGAAATTATGCAGAGTCTGTTTTCCGCGCAATTCTCCCTTTACGGTGTAGTAGCCGGCCTGGTAGATATTCTGGTAGCGGAATTCTTCCGCGGGAACCCCCTGCGGGCAGAGAGACAGAAATGTCTTTCCTCCCAGCTCAAAGTAGTCAGGACACTCCCACATATAGCCAAAGCGCTCCGGGGATGACAGTGTTTTCAGAAGCTTCCAGGAGATTCCGTCCCCGCTCTCGTAGAAAAGGATCTCCCCGCGGTCAGTTTCCGCTGTCTTCTCCGGGCTTTTTACCCGTGCCCCCAGAACCATATACCAGGTTCCGTTTTCCTTCCACACCTTGGGATCCCGGACATGGCAGGTACAGTCCTCCGGATAATCCCGGTTTCGGAGCACCGTCCGCTTCTCCCCAAAACTCTGACCGTCTGTTTCCACCAGGATCTCATTGGCCTCCCGGCCGCTGTAGGTGTAGTCATGGTTTCCCGACTGTTTCACATTGCCAGTGTAGTAGAGCCGGATCTTTTCCCCATCCGACACCGCAGAACCGGAATAACAGCCGTCATGATCTTCGGCATCTGTCGGCCAGAAGGGCACCCCCTGAAACTTCAAATCCATCAGGCTGCTGCCCGCGTAATGCCCCCATGTCCGGGCCGGTCTTCCGTCCGGACCGGCCTCCTTCGGCGAATATTGAAAGAAAACATGGTACTGCCCCTGAAACTGACAGAGACCATTCGGATCATTCAGCCATCCTTCCGGAGGCATCAGGTGAAATCCGAGCCTCCAGAGATCTTTTTGTTTCAGCATACTGTAAGAACCTCATCTCCAGCCTGAACGGAACCGGTCTTAACCACCTGTACGTTCTTGTATTCGTCACTGTTTGTCACAATAACGGGCGTCACCGTCTGGTAACCGGCCTTTTTGATCCGATCCATATCAAATTCCAGAAGCAGCTGGCCTTTCTTAACCTTCTCACCTGTAGCCGTATGCGCAGTGTAGCCTTCTCCCTTCAGATTTACCGTGTCCACCCCTACATGAATCAGAACTTCTACCCCGTCATCGGAAGTGACCGCAACCGCGTGCTTTGTATCAAAGAGCATCTCCACCGTTCCGTCAAACGGAGCGTACACCTTTCCCTCGGACGGGATAATGGCCAATCCCTTTCCAAGCGCCTCCGACGCAAAAGTCGGATCGTCCACCTGCGCGGACGGAATGGCTTCCCCGTTTATCGGTGCGTATACCTTTTTCTTCTGCCCATCCGCGCCTTCCTTTGCAGGTTTTTCCGCGGTCTCTGCAGTTTTTTGTCCGGCCGGTATCTCGGTCTTCTCTACCACCGGCGCTGCCTGCGCAGTCGCCTCGTCCTTATAGCTGATATAAGACACTGCGAAAGCCACCACGAAAGATACAGCCATGACAATCGCGTACTGAAGCCAGAAATCAGTGGTAATCAGGAAGCCGAACAAGCCGGTAATTCCATAGGCAGTCGCCTTGATCCCAAACAGTGAAGCCAGCATTCCGCCGACAGCGCCGCCGCAGCATCCCGCGATAAACGGCTTACGGTAACGGATATTGACACCGAAAATAGCCGGTTCTGTAATTCCCAGGAAAGCAGAGAGTGAAGCAGGCAGTGCCATAGATTTTGTCTTTTCGTTTTTGGTCTTGAACGCAACCGCCATGGCAGCGGCACCCTGTCCTACATTAGCAGCCGTCGCGACGGGCATCCAGATGTTTGCCGGAGGATTCTGGCTTACCATCTGAGCCTCTATCATATTATACATATGATGGAACCCGGCGACCACCGTAAACGCGTAGAAGAAGCCGATCAGAAGTCCTCCGATTCCAAACGGCAGCGTGATAACGGTTCTTGCTCCGATCAGAATCCAGTCCTCTACGACCTTGAACACCGGCCCGATGATGGTCATCGTGAGAATTCCGGTAACCAGAACCGTTACCAGAGGAGTGACAAACAGATCCAGAATTTCGGGCACATGTTTATGCAGCCACTTTTCCAGCGTACTCATAAACAAAATGGCGATAATAACCGGAATCACGTGACCCTGATAACCAGTCTGCTGGATGGTCAGCCCGAACACATGCCAGACGGGAATATCTGCAGCGTTCATTGTCGCCACGCTCCAGGCGTTGATCAGGTTCGGATGAATCATCACAAAGCCGATGACCGCAGCCAGATAGGGATTGCCGCCGAATTTCTTTGCCGCACTGATGGCAATCAGAATGGGAAGCATGGAGAGAGCCGCCCCTGCCATCAGATTGATCATATTGTAATAACTGCTGTTCTGCAGGGACGGAATCGCGTTGGAAAGTCCCCCCAGCAGACCATTCAGAAGACCGGACGCGACAATCGCCGGAATAATGGGAACGAAAACATCACCCAGCGTCTTGATGGCCCGGAAGAAGGGATTCTGCTTCTGGGCTGCCGCCTCCTTAGCGGACTCCTTGGTTCCTGCCTCCACGCCGGAAATAGCGATAAACTCATCAAAGACCTTATTCACCGTTCCGGTTCCGAAAATAATCTGCAGCTGGCCGGATGCCTCAAAACACCCTTTTACCCCCTCTACATTCTCGATGGCAGCTGTATTCACCTTGCTGTTGTCATTGATGACCAGACGCAGTCTGGTTGCGCAGTGCGCCGCCGACGCCACGTTGGATGCACCGCCGATATTGTCCAGCACTCCCTGCGCTGCTTTTCTGTAATCCAGGCTCATATTGTTTTCCTCCTCATTCTGGAACCTGTCAGAGAAACTCCGTGCCTTCCTGTGCTTCTGCCCGAATGGATCGGAAAACAAGCAGGAAAGGCCAATCTGTTCTTTCCTCTGATACCGCCTGATACAATAATATGCACGAAAGAACCAGATATTACCTTCATTATATTGTTAAAAAAATCGTTTGTAAACTGTTTCTCCCCTGTACTCCTGCTCTCATCGGGGAACCCGGTATTTTATTTTCTTCTTCTCTTCCGAACCGGATGTTCCATGACATCCGAGGCATCCAAAAGGTTTTTCTTCAGCTCCGTCATCTTGTCCCGGAGCTCCGCCGCCATTTCAAAATTCAGCTCCGCTGCGGCCGCCCGCATCTGCTTCTCAATTTTTGCAATCATCTTTTCCAGTTCTTCCCGGCTCATGGATTCCGGATCCTTCTCCATCCGTTTTTCATCCTCTGCCACTTCTCTGGAAATGCTGATCAGATCCCGGACGCTCTTCCGGATTGTCTTTGGCGTAATGTGATGTTCGGCATTGTATGCCTGCTGCAGCTGCCTGCGCCGCTGTGTTTCTTCAATCGCCGTGTGCATGGAATCGGTTACCGTGTCCGCATACATGATGACGTGCCCCTCCGAATTGCGTGCCGCACGTCCGATGGTCTGGATCAGCGATGTGGCGGAACGAAGAAACCCTTCCTTGTCTGCGTCCAGAATCGCCACCAGGGTAATTTCCGGAATATCCAGCCCCTCCCGCAGGAGATTGATTCCCACCAGGACGTCAAACACATCCAGACGCATATCCCGGATAATTTTAGTTCGTTCCAGAGCGTCAATGTCGGAGTGCAGATAATTGACCCGGATGCCGGCCTCCTTCATGTACCCCGTCAGATCCTCCGCCATCCGCTTGGTCAGGGTTGTAACGAGGACTTTATGGTGCTGTTCTGTCTCCTTCCGTATCTCTCCTATCAGATCGTCAATCTGGCCTTCCACCGGCCGGACCTCCACAGCAGGATCCAGCAGACCGGTAGGACGGATCAGCTGCTCCGCACGAAGCATCTCGTGCTCTTCCTCGTACTCACCGGGGGTGGCGGAAACAAAAAGGATCTGGTTGATACGCTCCTCAAATTCCTCAAACTTCAGAGGCCGGTTGTCCAGGGCGGACGGAAGCCGGAAGCCATAATCCACCAGAGTGGTTTTCCGCGACCGGTCTCCGTTGTACATAGCCCCGATCTGCGGGATCGTCTTATGCGATTCATCAATCATGATCAGAAAGTCATCCGGAAAGAAGTCCATCAGGGTGTAAGGGGGCTGCCCCGGCTTCAGGCCGGAGAGATGTCTCGAATAATTCTCGATTCCGGAGCACACGCCGGTCTCCCGCAGCATTTCGATATCGAAATTGGTTCTTTCCTCTATCCGCTGGGCTTCCAGAAGCTTTCCCTCACCCCGGAAATAACGGATTCTCTCTTCGAGCTCCTTCTCGATCGCGTCTGTGGCCCTG
The DNA here is from genome assembly GCA_902756775.1 of uncultured Lachnospiraceae bacterium. Classification (GTDB taxonomy): domain Bacteria; phylum Bacillota; class Clostridia; order Lachnospirales; family Lachnospiraceae; genus Bilifractor. The sequence goes on from CACVSR010000015.1 coordinate 23,805, forward strand.
TTTATGGTTTCCTGCGGCATGACATAATGGGACGCCGGAGCGACCGAGACAAACGAAAGCTCTGCGCGGATCTCTCCGGTCAGCAGATCCACTTCCGTAATCCGGTCAATCTCGTCTCCGAAAAACTCCACACGAACAGCCCGGTCGCTCTGATCCGCGGGAACAATTTCCAGTACGTCTCCGTGGACACGGAAGGTGCCCCGGTGAAAATCCATCTCATTTCTTTCATACTGAATATTGATCAGATCCCGGACAACCTCGTCCCGGTCCTTCTGCATTCCCGGACGCAGGGCGATAATCATTTTTTCATAGTCCTTGGGACTTCCCAGACCGTAGATGCAGGAGACAGAGGAAACCACGATAACATCTCTGCGCTCGATCAGTGATGAGGTTGCGGAAAGACGGAGCTTGTCGATCTCCTCGTTTCTGGAAGAATCCTTGGCGATGTACGTGTCCGAGGAGGGCACATAGGCCTCCGGCTGATAATAATCGTAATAGCTGACAAAGTATTCCACGGCATTATCCGGAAAAAATTCCTTAAATTCGCTGTAAAGCTGCGCCGCAAGCGTCTTATTGTGCGCAATGACCAGCGTCGGCCGGTTCAGCTGCGCAATTACGTTTGCCATGGTAAAGGTTTTTCCGGAACCGGTCACTCCCAGCAGCGTCTCGCACTGGTTTCCCTGCCGGAACCCGTCTACCAGCTTCCGGATGGCCTGCGGCTGATCTCCCGTAGGCTGATATTCGGAATGCAATTCAAAATGATCCATCACGCATCTCCTGTTTTTTCCTGATTCTCTGATGAACTTCTATCTCCGATCCGGCTCTGCACGGTACCCAGCGCCTTTTCAAACGGTTCATCGGTATCGGTGTCTTTCTGATTTTCCACAACAATGTCCGGCGTGATTCCAACCCCGTTAATATCCCGGTGTTTCGGGGTGAAATAATGAGTGGTGGTCAGCTTTACCACACTTCCATCCGACAGGGTGTAGGACTTCTGCTCGATTCCCTTCCCGTATGTCTGGGTACCGATCACCGTACCAACCCCGTAATCCTGCACGGCGCCGGTAAAAATCTCGGACGCGCTGGCAGTATTTTCATTTACCAGAACAGCCAGCGGTATCTGTATCGGTGTTTTTCCACTGCAGTCCCGTGTCTGCTCGAATCCGTCTTTGTCCTTTTCATAGACGATCACTCCCTTCGGCAGGATCTGCTCCAAGACATCACAGCAGCCGGAAACCTGTCCGCCGGGATTATCCCGGAGATCCAGAATGAGAGCCTTCATCCCTTTCTCCTGCAGACCGTCATATATTTCCTGAAACTGATCGGATGTGGTTCCGTTAAATTTGGAGATCTGAATATATCCGACCCTGCTGTCCTCCTTAAGCATCCCTCCGGCAACGGAGTAGATCTCAATATCACTCTTTTCCATGGAAACCGTCTGCTCTCCTTCTGTACCTTCCCTGGTAAAGCGGACGGTCACCTTATCATCCTCCGCGTCCTGGACCAGCGCCACAGCCTCCGAGACAGAGTACCCGTCCAGATTCTGTCCGTTGATCGCGGTCAGGACGTCATTTTCCTGAAGCCCTGCCTGCGCCGCCGGGGAATCCGCCTGCACATAAACGACATACAGACTGCCGTCCTCCATCTGCGCCAGCGATATTCCGATTCCCCTTGTGTACCCCTTGTTGGCCAGTCGGATCTCGCTGTACTCCTCCTCCGGGTAATAGGCGGAATATTTATCTCCCAGGCCGCTGACCAGACCACTCATCATATTTTCCGTGAGATCGGAATTGCTGATGTCCCCGTAGTAGTGTTCCTGAATGGTCCGGACCATTTCGCTGATTTTTTTCATCGTTTCCAGGCTGTCGGGCTTTTCCGGAGATACCGACACCGGGAAGAACAGCCAGATCCCGGCAGCCGCGGACATCCCTGCGGCGGCAGCCAGAATTCCGGCCAGAAAGGATTTCCAGTGAAGCCTTACCCTCCGCCTCCTTTCTTTTTTCTCCTGCTTTGCCTCTGTTTTCTCCGAACCGGTCACTTCCTGCGGGCAGCTTTCTCCCGCATCCGCACCCTGCTCCTGGAATTTTATGTCGTTTTCCTGCTGTGCCCCACTGCTGCCGCTCATGCCAGATGCCTCCTGCCAAAAATACCCTGCTCCTTCCGGAAAGAAGAAACAGGGTTTTCCCTTATTATTTTCTGTTTGCCTGAATATTTTCCCGGCTCATACCTTCAGATGTTTCCGGATCGTTGCGGCGGAGGCAATCAGTCCGATTCCCATTCCCAGTATCAGTCCGACCGGAAGCAGCAGACGGTATACATGATTAACCGGCAGAAGTCCGTTCATCAGGTTCTGCAGAATGCTGAACCTGGAAAGAACATAATTAACCGCAGAGTTATATAGGAAATAGATGATAACCAGCGGAATCGCCGCGCCGATCAGGCCAATCAGCAGACCCTCCAGTATAAACGGCATTCGCACAAACGCGTTGGTCGCGCCAATCAGCTTCATAATTCCGATTTCCTCCTTCCGGACAGAAATACCGATACTGACAGTATTGCTGATCAGGAAGCCGGAAACCACCAGCAGAATTAGCATGATAATGACAGACAGAATCGCAATCAGACGGTTCATGACCGAGAGCGTTGTCTGCGCCTGCTGGGAACGGTTTACCTGACGAACCCCCTGCAGCTGTTCAATATAGGAAACCAGCTCGTCCTGCTGCTCGATCTTATTCGGATAAACCGCGAAATGCGCGGAATTTGCCAGCGGATTGTCATTATTGTTTTTCCATCCCTCGGCAGCTGCCTCATTGCCCTCAAAATACTTATCCGCAAAATAATCCCACGCGTCATCCGCAGAGATGTAGCGCATCTCGGAGACGAGATCCGTCCGCGCGCTGATCGACGAGCCGATTTTGTCTATTGACGCCTGATCCAGACCTTCATCAAAAAATACGGTAATGCCAACGTTTGTTTCTACGTTCCGGAGAACGTAGGAAAAATTAAGAACAATAGAGAAAAACAGACCGAAAATAAAAATACACGCCGCCATCGTCGCAACCGAGGCAAGAGAAAACATCTTGTTTCGTCCGATGTTCTTGAATCCCTGGGCGGTATTGTAGCCTACACTTCTAATCTTCAATATAACCACCCTCTTTTTCGTCGCTTACAATGACGCCTTTCCGCAGCCGGATGACACGCTTCTTCATCATGTTGACAATCTCGCGGTTGTGTGTAACAACCAGGACGGTTGTGCCGCGCATGTTTATTTCCTCCAGGAGACGCATAATCTCCTCGGAATTCCTGGGATCCAGATTACCTGTCGGCTCGTCCGCAAGAAGAATGTTCGGCCGGTTGACCAGCGCTCTGGCCAGAGCGACACGCTGCTGCTCTCCTCCGGAGAGTTCTCTCGGATAAGAGCGGTATTTGTCCGCAAGACCGACCAGTGTCAGTACTTCCGGAACACGTTTCTTGATCACCCGATTGGGTTTCTCAATGACACGCTGCGCAAATGCCACATTTTCGTAGACGTTTCTGTCCTTCAGAAGACGGAAATCCTGGAAAACGACACCTATTCCGCGGCGGTACTTTGCAATGCTGTTTCCATGCAGCCGGTTCAGTTCCTTTCCGTTCACATAAATGCTCCCTGAAGTAGGATTCAGCTCCTTCAAAAGAAGCTCTACCATTGTTGTCTTCCCGGAACCGCTGTTGCCAACTACGAAAACAAATTCCCCCTTTTCAATGTTCAGCGATACATGGTCGATGGCAGGCTGTGTACCCTTCTCGTACACCATCACCACATCATCAAGTGTAATCATTCTACTCCTCCCGTAAAATTTCCACGCTGGTTCCCCTTAATAATCCAGTGTTTCCATATACTTCATATATTTTACCACCATCAGCGCGATCTTGAAGGTAATGGCATCTTCAAAGACCCGGAGATCCAGACCGGTGCTCTTCTGCAGCTTATCCAGACGGTAAACCAGCGTATTGCGGTGAATATACAGCTGCCTGGATGTTTCCGAGACGTTCAGGTTGTTCTCGAAGAACTTGTTGATGGTCGTAAGCGTCTCTTCATCGAAATCATCCGGCGACTTGTTTGCAAAAATTTCCTTCAGAAACATTTTGCACAGCGGAATAGGAAGCTGATAAATCAGCCGCCCGATTCCGAGCTTGCTATAGGCAATGACATCTCTCTCTTCAAAGAAAATCTTCCCCACATCCAGTGCCATGCGAGCCTCTTTGTAGGAACGGGAAACCTCTTTCAATTCCTTTACAATCGTGCCGTAGGCGACATGGGTCTTATTTTCCGGATTTCTGCCGAGCACATCCAGAACGGACTCCGCAATCCTGTCTACCTGCCTGGCGTCATCGCCGGGAGCTATCTCCTTGACAATGATGATGTTTTTCTCATCAATGGCAGTGACAAAATCTCCGCTCTTGCTGCTGAACATCCCCTTCACATTGTCCAGCGCGCTCTGATCGGTATCCGGCGGCGTCTCAAGAATAAGAACGACTCTCCGGGCATCCACAGGTATATGAAGCTTCTTGGCCCGGTTGTAAATATCCACCAGAAGAAGATTGTCCAGAAGCAGATTCTTGATAAAGTTGTCCTTATCAAACCGTTCCTTATAGGCTGTCAGGAGACTCTGAAGCTGAAAGGTGGCCATTTTTCCGGCCAGCAGGCTTTCATCCCCGTCTCCGCACGCCAGCAGAATGTATTCCAGCTGGTGCTCATCGTATACCTTAAAGAACTGGATGTTCCGAATCGTCTGGGAATCTGCCGGAGACTGCGCAAAATTAAGGATTTCCGCTTTTCCTGTCTCCAGATCGTCTGATGTGGACACCAGCAGCTTTCCTTCCATATCATAAATGCCGAAGTCCATTTTGGTGATGTTCTTGAAACCATCCAGAGTGTTCTGCAGGATCTGATTCGAAATCATAGTCAAACCTTCTTTCATTTTAAGCTACATCTCTGCACAGATTCTATTGCCTTTTTATACAGATATTCGTGCAGTCCTTCTATATTTTAATCGAAACTGCACAAAAATGAAAGGACTTTTTTTGCAATTTTATAAAAGAATGCCGCATCCCGCGCAGAGCAGACCCCCTGTACAGGAAATGCGGCATCCCTCCGGATGAAAAAACACAGCGCTGCCGGAGCCTGCTAAACAGCCCGGCAGCGCAGAAACTTCTGTCTGTCATAAGTCCCCGCAGACGGGGCATACTGTCTTTTATACCTCAAACATCAGATCGCCGTAGGAAGGCATCGGCCATGCATTCTTATCGACAATCTTCTCCAGCTCGTCGCAGGGTTTCCGAAGCGCGGCCATGGCAGGAGCGATCGTGTCGTGATAATAGTTTGCCTGCTCCCTGCCCTCTTCCATGGACTCTGCCTTTTCATCCAGGACAGTGAGATTCTTCAGCGCATCTTCCGCCTCTCTCAGCAGGGCGCTTGTTTTCTGAAGAAGCTCTGTCTGCACGGAAACCTCTTCGACTCCTGCCTGCTTTACCGCAATAATAGAATCCGCAAGCGTCTTTGTGTACTCGATAACCGCCGGGATAATCTGCTTGCTGGCGATGTTGATCATCGACTTAGCCTCGATGTTGATCGTCTTGGCGTAATTTTCGTATTTTACTTCTACTCTGGATTCCAGCTCTGTCCTGGAGAAAATGTGGAACCGCTCAAACATGGAAACATTTTTCTCGCTGACAAGCTCCGGAATTGCCTCCACCATGGATTTCAGATTCGGAAGGCCTCGTCTTGCAGCCTCTTCCACCCAGGCATCGGAATACCCGTTTCCGTTGAAGATAATTCTCTGGTGCTCGCTGAAGTTCTTCTTGATCAGGTCATGAACCGCCTCGTCAAAGTTGTCTGCTTTTTCCAGAACATCGCAGGCATCCGCAAATGCCTCTGCAGTGATGGCATTCAGAACTGTGTTCGGCTCCGCAATCGAATCCCTGGAGCCTACCATACGGAACTCAAATTTATTTCCGGTGAAGGCGAACGGTGAAGTACGGTTACGGTCCGTGGCATCCTTATAGAGATCCGGAAGGCTCTTGACGCCTGTCTTCAGAACCTCGCCCTCTTTGCTGCTGGTAGCCGTTCCCGTACTAACCAGCTGATCTACCACATCCTCCAGCTGTTCACCGAGGAACATGGAAAGAATTGCCGGCGGCGCCTCATTAGCTCCCAGACGATGATCATTTCCGGGATCCGCCGCAGACTCTCTTAGAAGGCCTGCATGCTCGTCTACAGCCTTGACAATGCAGGACAGAATCAGCAGGAACTGAATGTTCTCGTGCGGTGTCTTGCCGGGATCCAGAAGATTGATTCCGTCATCTGTCGTCAGAGACCAGTTGTTGTGTTTTCCGGATCCGTTGACGCCGTCAAACGGCTTCTCATGCAGGAGACATTTCAGACCATGCTCGCAGGCAACTCTCTTCAGCGTCTGCATAACCATCTGGTTCTGATCTACCGCAAGATTTGCCTCGCTGTAGATAACCGCCAGCTCATGCTGTGCCGGAGCCACCTCGTTATGCTGTGTCTTGGCTGTTACGCCCATCTTCCACAGCTCTGTGTTGACATCCTTCATGAAGGAAATAATTCTCTGGCGGATAGTGCCGAAATAGTGATCGTCCATCTCCTGCCCTTTTGCAGGCATGGAGCCAAACAGCGTTCTCCCTGTATAAATCAGATCCTTCCGTTTCAGGAATTTTTCTGCGTCAACCAGGAAATACTCCTGCTCTGCGCCGACAGAAGGAGTTACCTTTCTGGAGGTCGTATTTCCGAACAGACGGAGCAGACGGATGGCCTGTTTGTCTATGGCTTCCATGGAACGGAGAAGAGGCGTTTTCTGATCCAGTGCCTCTCCCGTGTAGGAACAGAAAGCGGTAGGAATGCAGAGCAGCGCCCCGCCGGCATCCTGGCGTACAAAAGCCGGAGAAGTGCAGTCCCAGGCCGTATAGCCTCTGGCCTCGAAGGTAGCCCGAAGTCCGCCGGACGGGAACGAGGATGCATCCGGCTCTCCCTTGATCAGTTCCTTCCCGGAAAAGCTCATGAGAACCTTGCCGCTGGGAAGCGGGGACGTAATAAAGGAGTCATGCTTCTCGGCCGTAACCCCCGTCAGCGGCTGGAACCAATGCGTATAATGCGTTGCTCCCTTTTCGATCGCCCATTCCTTCATCTCATGCGCGATGACGTCCGCTGTGGGCAGATCCAGGTCGCCGCCCTCATTGATAATTTTTTTCAGTTTCGCGTAGACCTTCTTGGGAAGGCGTTCCTGCATGACTGCGTCATTAAAAACATTCTCACCGAATATTTCAGCTGCATTAACATAGTCTGCCATAGCTATTTGCGGGGAATTCCCCGTCCCTCCTTATCTTTTTTTACAGAAAAGCAGAAAAGGGCATCCTATTTTATTAGGACGCCCTTGTCTTGATCTTTGCTCTGCAATTTCCCAGAGAATAACACATCCCCGGAAGGATTGCAAGTAGTTTTCCTGCAATTCTAAGACTCAAGCCTTGTCAACAGATCCGAAGAGTTCCATCTTCTCTTTTACCTTGTCTCCGATTGCGATGGTTCCCGGAAGAAGAAGCTTTCTGGGATCAAAGCCCTTACCCTTCTGATCCTTCCCCTCTTCAATGTATTTTCTGGTGGCGGCCGCGAAAACAAGCTGACACTCTGTATTTACATTGATTTTGGATACGCCCAGAGAGATTGCCTTTTTAATCTGATCATCCGGGATGCCTGTGCCTCCGTGAAGCACCAGCGGCATCTTGCCGGTCAGTTTCTGGATGGCGTCCAGCGTCTCAAAGCTGAGCCCCTTCCAGTCCGGCGGATAGACACCGTGAATATTTCCGATGCCGGCTGCAAGCATATCCACGCCCAGGTCGGCAATCGTCTTGCACTCGTTCGGATCTGCGCACTCGCCCATTCCGATAATGCCGTCTTCCTCTCCGCCGATGGCTCCGACCTCTGCCTCGATGGACATTCCCCTGGAATGTGCAATACCAATCAGCTCCGTGGTTTTTGCCAGATTCTCGTCAAAGGGAAGATGTGACCCGTCAAACATAATAGAGGTAAAGCCCGCCTCAATGCATGCCTTTGCAGCATCGTAATCGCCGTGATCCAGATGCAGGCAGACCGGAACTGTGATTCCAAGAGAATCATGCATAGCCTTTACCATAGCGGCAACAGTCTTGTAGCCTGTCATGTATTTTCCTGCACCCATGGAAACACCAAGAATAACCGGTGAATGAAGTTCCTCCGCGGTGGTCAGGACAGCCTTGGTCCACTCCAGATTATTGATATTGAATTGTCCAACCGCATAATGGCCTTCTTTTGCCTTCCTCAGCATCTCCGCAGCTGATACTAACATAATATATCCTCCTGTCGATGAAATATTTGCGCCGGTCGATCCGGCTTTTGACAGTACATTGTATAAGTCCGGCAGCGTAAGCTGCAAGCCGGCTTATGCATACAGCGTGTCAGGTATCCCCTGACGAAGCCATTATACTCTTACCATATAGAAAATGGCAAGCCTCTCTGCACAGGAAAACATTTATTCAAATGTCTTTGCCAGAGCCTTCAGCGGCGCCTGATTTTCTACCAGCGGCACCGACTTTCTCCGGTTCAGATACAGACGCAGCGCCTTGTGGCAGTTGACAACCGCGGCCACCCTGTGTTTTCCGCCGTATTCTCCGTCCAGCGTCCAGTCAATATCACCGGTTGCCTCTATGGTAACGGCTGCAGCCTTGAAATTTTCCACCAGACTGGAGTGATAATCGCCTGTAAGGATGGAAGTCGCGATTTCATTCATATCCAGAGGCGTAACCGGCGTGTGGACCAGGGTAACCTCAAAAAGCCCGTCATTCATGTCAATATCGTTTCCGGTAATATTCTTCATACCGCCGACAGAACGGGAGTTGGTAATCATCCCGTAGCAGTAATTTCCCTCCAGAACCTGTCCCTCTACTTCGACCCGCAGATGAAAGACAGGAATATTCATTAATCTCTTTCCTGCCTCCAGAATATACGCGAGGTAGCCGAGAGAATTTTTTAAGTTCTGGTCGGTCTGATAGGAAACATCCGTAAAAAGGCCGAAAGCAGCCACATAGACAAAATATGTCCCATTGAAGGCTCCCACATCGCAGCGGTAGATATCTCCCACCATGATATCCCTGGCCGCCTCCACCGGATTTTTGGGGAGAGACAGACTGGTGGCAAAATCATTGGTACTTCCGGAGGGGATATATCCCACCGGGAGATGGGGTTTGACATTCATAACGGCATTCACCACCTCATCCAGAGTGCCGTCTCCTCCGCTGCACACAACTGCGTCCGCATCCCCGGCGTGTTCCTGCACAAAATGTTCGGCGTCTCCCCTTGACTGCGTGGGATGCGTCAGCACATCATAACCGTTCCTGGTAAACAGACCTATAACATCAGCCAGATAATTACGGATCACTCCTTTTCCGGATTTCTCATTATAGACAAAAAGAAGCTGTTTGTTTTTCACATGCATACTCCTCCTGACCGGTCGGACAAAGACAAAGGGAGCCATCCACAGAAAGTTTCTGTGGATAACCCCCTCACGTTTCTTTCAGACCGCCTGAAGTCAGACAAGCTCCAGCAGCACTTCCATGGCTGCGTCGCCCTTACGCTGACCGATTTTGACGATTCTGGTGTAACCGCCGTTTCTTCCCTCGTACTTCGGTGCGATTTCATCGAACATCTTCGCTACGAGGTCAACATCCTTCGTGTTTTTCTTTCTTCCCTTCGCTTCTGTGGGAACTTCCTTCACGGGATAGAATACCTTCAGCATCTGACGGCGTGCGTGAAGTCTGGCAGGATTATCTTTTTTGATTTCCTTCTCCTGCTCCGTGTAGACGGTAACTTTCTTTCCGTCCTTAACTTCTTTTACACGCTTTCCATCAGCATCCTTCTGAGGAACCTTAACTTTAACGGTCACGGTCTCATAGTCATCCTTCTCACGGACAGCCAGAGCAATCAGCCCCTCTGCGATTTTGGAGACTTCTTTTGCTTTGGTCTCTGTGGTGCGGATTTTTCCGTGAACCATCAGGTTTGTCACCTGGTTTCTGAGCAGAGCCTTTCTCTGATCAGATGTTCTGCCAAGTTTTCTGTACTTTGCCATATTTTTTTCCTCCTAAGTGGAGCAGGCGACCACGCTTCTTCGGACTTACTGAACGCCCACTGTCATCCATCTGGTTTTCCCGGCAGACCACGCACATCGGTCTTACTGATCCACCGTCACTGCTCCTCGCTGGGACTAAGAGAAAGTCCGAGCTCATTCAGCTTGGCAAGAACTTCCTCCAGAGACTTGCGTCCCAGGTTACGAACCTTCATCATATCCTCCGGGGTCTTGCTGCAGAGCTCTTCCACGGTATTGATTCCGGCACGCTTCAGGCAGTTATAGGAACGGACGGAAAGTTCCAGCTCATCAATGTTCATCTCCAGAACTTTTTCCTTCTCGTTATCCTTTTTCTCGATCATCACTTCCGCAGACTTTGCATTCTCCGAAAGATCAATAAACAGCTTCAGATGTTCACTGAGAACCTTTGCCGCAAGGCTTACCGCCTCATCCGGACCCAGTGTTCCATTTGTGTAGACATCCAGCGTGAGTTTGTCGTAATCGGTAACCTGGCCGACACGGGTATTTTCCACGGTCATATTTACACGCTCAACCGGAGTATAGATGGCATCCACAGCAATAACGCCGATCGGCATATCCTCGGTTTTTGCCTTATCCGCGCCCACATAGCCGCGTCCCTTTGTTATGGTAAGCTCCATGTAGAGCTTGCAGTCCGGTCCGCCGTTCAGTGTCGCTATCACCTGGTCCGGGTTTACGATTTCGATATCCTGATCTGCCTGAATATCAGAACCGCGTACAACACCCTCGCCCTCATACTCGATATAAGCAGTTTTCGGTTCATCCGTCTCACTGTTATTCCTGATATTGAGGCTTTTCAGATTCATGATAATCTCAGTGACATCTTCCTTAACGCCAGGAATGGAACTGAATTCATGGAGGACTCCCTCAATCTTTACCTGGCTGACAGCCGCGCCGGGCAGAGAAGAAAGCATGATTCTGCGAAGAGAATTCCCCAGTGTTGTGCCGTACCCTCTTTCCAGAGGCTCCACAACAAATCTGCCGAACTTCTTATCATCTGAAATCTCTGTGATCTCAATTTTTGGTTTGTTAAAATCAAACACTCGCAAGCCCCTCCTTCAATAGGGATAAACACCGAAATTACTTATTTGGAGTACAACTCGACGATAAGCATCTCGTTCACCGGAACATCAATCATCTCGCGGGACGGAACTTCCTTGATGCTGCCCTGCAGGGTATCTGCGTTTACATCAAGCCACTCCGGCGTTGTGCGTCCGGATGTCGCGTCCAGGATATCTTTCATTCTCTGTCCGGATTTTCTGCTTTCCTTAATCTCGATGGTGTCGCCGGCTTTCACCTGGTAAGAGGGAATATTGACCTGTTTGCCGTTTACCAGAACAAACTTGTGGTCAACCATCTGTCTTGCTTCTTTTCTGGTTCTTGCCCATCCCATACGGAAGATCACATTGTCAAGACGGAGTTCGAGCATCTTCATCAGATTCTCACCGGTCTGGCCTTTCATGCGGTCTGCCTTTTTATAATAGTTGCGGAACGGTTTCTCAAGAACACCGTAGATAAATTTTGCTTTCTGCTTCTCGCGCAGCTGTAATCCGTACTCGGATACCTTTCTGCTGGAACGCTTCAGCTGACGTCTTGATTTTTTATCAATACCCAGATATACAGGCTCCAGTCCAAGGGCTCTGCATCTCTTCAGTACCGGTACTCTGTTTACTGCCATTACGATGACCTCCTGAATTATACTCTTCTACGTTTCGGCGGACGGCAACCATTATGCGGTACCGGCGTCACATCACAAATGCTGGTAACCTCAAGGCCTGCTGCAGCCAGTGCACGGATTGCAGCCTCACGGCCCGAACCGGGTCCCTTTACAAATACGTCTACGCTCTTCAAACCATGAACCAGAGCTGCCTTTGTTGCAGTCTCCGCTGCCATCTGTGCAGCATAAGGCGTAGATTTCCTTGAACCTTTGAACCCAAGGCCACCGGCGCTTGCCCAGGAAAGAGCATTGCCCTCGGTATCTGTCAGCGTTACGATTGTATTGTTGAAAGATGCCTGAATATGTGCCTGTCCACGTTCAACGTTTTTCTTGACACGACGCTTTGTCGTTTTTTTCGTCACTTTAGCCATAATAAAAACTAACCTACACTTTCTGTTCTATCAGCGATTATTTCTTCTTATTTGCAACAGTTCTTCTCGGACCTTTGCGGGTTCTGGCATTTGTCTTGGTCTTCTGACCACGGACAGGAAGCCCTTTTCTATGACGGATTCCACGATAGCATCCGATCTCCTGAAGACGTTTGATATCCATGGCAACCTGACGCCTCAGATCACCTTCTACGGTCTGAGTCTCGTCGATTACTCCGGCGATTTTCTTTACTTCTTCATCTGTCAGATCTCTCACACGTGTATCCGGATTTACTCCAGCCTGCGCAAGGATACGATTGGAAGATGCTCTTCCAATGCCGTAGATATAGGTAAGACCTATTTCTACCCTCTTGTCTCTTGGTAAGTCTACACCAGCTATACGAGCCATGTGCTTTTCCTCCTTTTTCCTGACCAGCAGCAAGTTTTTCTTCGATGATACGCTGATCTGTCTGAAATATCATCTTAATTGGGATGCCGGTATGATGCATCCAGCCGCATATAGACGACAGCGGCCTTTCTTCCGAAAACCCGACCGGGCGTCGGAAGTATTAAGTAATATTATAAAGAAGGTATCCTGACGCAGCCCAGTCAGGTTTCTTACATTATAATATTCTGCGATACCGCAAACTGCGGAACCGACTTTCCGGACAGCTCCTGCGGAATTGCCCGACATAAGCAGCTTCAGATGCCGGCATCAGCCCTGGCGCTGTTTATGCTTTGGATTCTCACAAATGATACGAATACTGCCTTTTCTCTTGATAACCTTGCACTTTTCGCACATCGGTTTTACAGAAGATCTTACCTTCATGAGTATCCTCCCTTCCTGGTAATAAAAACAAACAGTTTCTGTATCCCTGAAAGAACGCTGCGGTGCGTCCTGCACGACCTTCCGGTGGGTTAATCCGTAAAATTGCGCACAGAAATACAGCTAGCATTGTAACACAGGGTTCCGGCGGGTGCAAGAAGAAAATGTAATTATTCAGCACCCCCAGAAAACTGATGAAATCCGGACGGAGAGCTTGCTCGCCGGACGGTTTCAGAAGTTTTCTGAGGGGC
>CACVSR010000016.1 GCA_902756775.1 uncultured Lachnospiraceae bacterium
AGACCGGCGTATGGATCACCCCGTGCACCGTCTCAAAATCTGCCCGCTTCGCACGGCCCTCTTCTGCAATAATTTTATAAACAGCCATCTTTTCTCTCCTCTTCGCCATTTTAAGGAAACTATCTTCTGGAGAAAATGCTCTTTGTACATTCCACCGTTTACACTTTTTCGCGTTCCAAGTATACGAAAGAAACGTATCCAGTTCAAGAAGTTCAAGAATCTTTCTTCAAGACGGCAGAAGAACAGGAAGATTCCGGATGCCTGTCTACTATAAATAAAGTAGAAACCAAATGCCATCCGCACGTTACCTTGCCTTTTTACCAGAAAATCAAATCCGTTACCTTTTTATCCTTTTTTTAGAATTCGCCAATCTGCCTTCAGTTGTTTTTGCAGAATCGTTGTCGTATAATCCATTACGTTAAAAGGAGAGTTGTATACTATGACAGATATTACCAATACCCTGGGAATTGATATTGGCTCTACCACAGTCAAGATCGTTATTCTGGACCAGGAACGTCACATTCTTTTTTCTGATTATAAAAGACATTTTGCGCGGATTCAGGAAACACTCGCGGATCTTCTGGATGAAGCTTCGGAGAAGCTGGGGGATCTGCAGCTTCGGCCGGTAATCACCGGAAGCGGCGGTCTCACGCTTGCGCAGAATATCAGCATACCCTTTGTCCAGGAGGTCATTGCCGTCTCCTCCGCCCTGCAGTTCCAGGCTCCTCAGACAGATGTTGCCATTGAACTCGGCGGCGAGGACGCCAAAATCATCTATTTTGAGAACGGCAATATCGAGCAGCGGATGAACGGCGTCTGCGCCGGAGGAACCGGATCTTTTATTGATCAGATGGCTTCTCTTCTTCAGACCGATGCCACAGGCATGAACGAGTACGCGAAGAACTATCAGGCTGTCTATCCCATTGCCGCACGCTGCGGTGTGTTCGCGAAAACCGATATCCAGCCGCTGATCAATGAAGGGGCGACAAAGGAAGATCTGTCTGTCTCTATCTTTCAGGCTGTTGTCAATCAGACCATCTCCGGACTGGCCTGCGGAAAACCGATCCGCGGCCATGTTGCCTTTCTGGGCGGCCCGCTTCATTTTCTTTCCGAGCTGCGGAACTGCTTTATCCGCACTCTGAATCTGGATGAGGAGCACGCGATAATTCCGGATAATTCCCATCTTTTTGCAGCCATGGGCTCCGCGCTGAACGCAAAAGAGGAGAATCCGGAGTTCTCCCTGGATTTTCTGCGCGACAAGCTCCGCCACGGCGTAAAGATGAAATTTGAGGTTGCCCGTATGGATCCTCTGTTCGCCACAAAGGAGGACTATGAGGATTTTCTGAAGAGACAAAGCCGCTATAAAGTAAAAACAGCGGATTTCTCCACCTATTCCGGAAACTGCTTCCTGGGAATCGACGCCGGATCCACAACGACAAAGGCAGCCGTCGTGAGTGAGAACGGTGATCTGCTGTACTCCTTCTACGACAATAACCACGGGGATCCGCTGGGGACTTCCATCCGCGCGATCAAAGACATCTATTCCAGAATGCCGCAGACTGCCCGGATCGTCCGTTCCTGCTCCACCGGTTACGGCGAACAGCTGATTAAGGCCGCCCTCATACTGGATGAGGGAGAGGTGGAAACCATCGCCCATTACACAGCCGCCGCCTTCTTCGATCCGGATGTGGACTGCATTCTGGACATCGGCGGCCAGGACATGAAATGCATCAAAATCCGTGACCACGCGGTAGAGAGCGTACAGCTGAATGAGGCATGCTCCTCCGGCTGCGGTTCCTTTATTGAAAACTTTGCTCAGTCGCTGGACTACAGCGTTCAGGATTTCGCAAGGGAGGCTCTGTTTGCAGAGCATCCCATCGACCTGGGTACCCGCTGCACGGTCTTTATGAACTCCCGTGTCAAACAGGCACAGAAGGAAGGTGCCTCTGTGGCGGATATTTCCGCAGGACTGGCTTACTCTGTGATTAAAAACGCTCTATATAAGGTTATCAAGGTTTCCGATGCGAAAGAGCTTGGCAGACATATCGTTGTTCAGGGAGGAACCTTCTACAACGATGCCGTGCTGCGCAGCTTCGAGAGGATTGCGGACTGCGAGGCCATTCGTCCGGATATCGCCGGCATCATGGGGGCATTCGGAGCCGCGCTGATCGCCAGAGACCGCTACGAGGGTCAGGAGACAACTATGCTCCCGATCCAGAAGATCAATACCCTGCAGTATTCCACAAAAATGGCTTACTGCAAGGGCTGCACCAATCACTGCCGCCTGACCGTCAACCATTTTTCCGGCGGAAGGCAGTATATCAGCGGCAACCGCTGTGAGCGCGGAATCGGAAAACCGAAGAACGCAAACCATATTCCGAACCTGTTCGAGTACAAATACAACCGGATTTTCGGCTACGAGCCTCTGACAGAGGAAGAAGCCACAAGAGGAAAGGTCGGCATTCCCCGTGTCCTGAATATGTATGAGAATTACCCGCTCTGGTTTACCTTCTTTACCAGACTGGGCTATCAGGTTGTGCTTTCTCCCACCTCGACCCGGAAAATATACGAGATGGGCATTGAGTCCATTCCCAGTGATACCGCCTGCTACCCCGCGAAAATCTCTCACGGACACATAGAGTGGCTGATCCGTCACGGGCTGACATTTATCTGGTATCCCTGTATTCCGTATGAGAGAAAGGAATTCAGCGGAGCGGTAAACCATTACAACTGCCCGATTGTAACCTCTTACGCGGAAAATATTAAAAACAACGTGGATGAGCTGCGCGACCCGTCCATCCGTTTTATGAATCCTTTCCTGGCTCTTTCGGACGAGGAAGCAATGACCAGCGAGCTGGTGAAAATTTTCCATGACATACCTGAATCCGAGGTCCGGGAGGCAGCTCATGCCGGATGGCTGGAGATGGCGAAAACCAGAGAGGATATCCGAAAAAAGGGGGAAGAAACCCTTCGGTGGATGGAGGAGACCGGACACCGCGGCATTGTGCTGGCCGGACGTCCCTACCACATCGATCCGGAAATTCACCACGGCATTCCGGATATGATTGTTTCCTATGATGTTGCCGTGCTGACAGAGGATTCTGTCTCTCATCTGGCGCCTGTAGAACGCCCCCTTCGTGTCAATGACCAGTGGATGTACCACACCCGTCTGTATGCGGCGGCAAATTACGTGAAGACCAGAGACGACCTGGATCTGATTCAGCTGAATTCCTTCGGCTGCGGCCTGGATGCCGTGACAACCGACCAGGTTTATGAAATTCTGTCCGGAAGCGAAAAAATCTATACAGTTCTGAAAATCGACGAGGTGAACAATCTGGGCGCCGCACGAATCCGCGTCCGCTCTCTTCTGGCCGCCCTGCGCGCGCGCGACCGGTCAGGGATGAAGCGCGAGGTTCACAGCTCCGCGCAGCCCAGGGTTATATTTACCAAAGAGATGAAGGATGAGGGATATACCATCCTCTGCCCGCAGCTTTCTCCTATCCACTTCAGTCTGATTGAGAAGGCATTTAATACAGGGGGTTATCACCTGGTCATTCTTCCGAATGATAACCGCCACGCAGTGGATGTCGGATTAAAATATGTAAACAATGACGCCTGCTATCCCTCCCTGCTGGTGGTGGGACAGATTATGGACGCCCTGCAGTCGGGGAAATATGACCTGAACCGCACGGCGGTCATCATGAGTCAGACCGGCGGAGGATGCCGCGCATCCAACTATATCGCGTTTATCCGGCGCGCCCTGAAAAAAGCAGGGATGGAGCAGGTTCCGGTTATCTCCCTGAACCTGGTCGGACTGGAGAGCAATCCAGGCCTGAAAATTTCACCGGGAATGGGGATCCGCGTGGTTTACGCGGCTCTCTTTGGGGATATCTTCATGCGCTGCCTGTACCGCATGCGCCCCTATGAAAAGGTAATGGGTTCCGCAAACCGGCTTCATAAGAAATGGGAGGAAATTGTCATTCATTTCCTGACCGGAAAATCTGTCTCCCTTCCTAAATTCAACCGGCTTTGCAGAAGCATCATCCGGGATTTTGACAGACTTCCGATTACCAATGAGAAGAAACCGAAGGTCGGCATAGTCGGTGAAATTCTGGTGAAGTACGCTCCCGCGGCAAATAACCATCTGGTAGATCTGCTGGAGGCAGAAGGAGCGGAGGCCGTTGTTCCGGACTTTGTGGACTTCTTCATGTACAGCTTCTACAATACTAATTTCAAGACAGAACATCTGGGGGCTTCCAGAAAATCCCGCATGATGTGCAATGCCGCTATAAAGGCTGTAAATGTGCTCCGCTCCGCAATGAACGAAGAATTTATCCACAGCATGCACTTTACGCCGACGGTCAAGGTTGAAGATCTGGCGAAGTATGCCTCTCCCATCGTTTCTGTCGGGAATCAGACCGGAGAGGGATGGTTTCTGACCGGTGAGATGATGGAACTGATCCACGGCGGCGTCATGAATATTGTGTGCATACAGCCGTTTGGATGCCTGCCTAATCACATCGTCGGAAAGGGCGTTATCAAGCATATCCGGGCGGATTACCCGAAGGCTAATATTGTAGCCATTGACTATGATCCGGGTGCTTCGGAGGTAAACCAGTTGAACCGTATCAAGCTGATGCTCAGTACCGCCAATAAAAACCTGAGCGTTACGGCGTAAAATGATTGGACGGAATTTAAGGCCATACGAAAAGAATAACATACGAAAAGGAATACTCTTCCAGAAACCGCTTGCGCTCTGTCCTCGCGCAGCGGTACTAATCTTCCTGCTGCGCTGACGCTTGCAGGGAGAAAGTACCGGCGCTGCGGATGTTTCTTTCAGAGTATTCCTTTTCTTTTCCTGTGCGGGTGCTCAAATGCTTTCTGAACAAAGGAAAAACGCATAGATAAATCCGTGCGTGTGTTACAACAACTGATTTATCATCTCCGCATCGTAAATGACCTGTGTTTTATGGCTGGTTTCTATCTGGTACAGGGCGTTTGCGGCGATATGCTCTGCCGCCTGTTCCAGATCGCGGATTCCTGTTGTATCGCGGTAGCGCCCGATGACTGCATCCAGTGCTTCCGGCGTCAGGACGCATTCCTGTTCTTTCATGCGCATGCGGCGCAGAATTTTCGGCAGGGCAAAACGGGAAAAGATCACTTTTTTCTCTTCCGGTGTGTAATCCGGAATGTCTATCACCGCAAACCTGGACATCAGCGGCGCGCTGATTTTGCTCTTGTCGTTGGCTGTTGCTATGGGATATACCCCGCCTGTCGGGATCATGCATTCCATGTAATTATCTGTAAATCCCAGATTATCCAGAAGCGTCAGAAGCACATCCGCGGGATTTCCGCTGCCTTTTCCGGCGCTGGCCTTGTCCAGCTCATTGATGATAAATACCAGATTGGATTCTCCTGCCGCCGCAAATGCCTCCATGATAATGCCCGGCTTGGCATTGGAGTATACGCGTGAGCTTCCCGTCAGCTGTTCCGGGTCGTTTATGGAACTCATATCCAGGGTTGTCCATGGAAGCTTCAGGATTCTTGCCACGGCGTAGGCAATCTGTGATTTTCCCGTTCCGGCCGGGCCTGCCAGCAGAATGCCGTAGGCGGGCAGTGTGTGGGTCCGGTTGATCTGGATAATTGTCTCGATAACTCTCTGCTTTACTTTTTCCATTCCGTAAAGCTCTTCGTCCAGTATTTTTCTGGCCTCCACCGGATCAATGGAATCAAAGTAATTGCTTTTCCATCGGATGTTCAGCATGGTGGACAGTGCTCTCTGTGCGTGTCTTTTTTCCTCCGGGGAAACCTCCGCGGATTTTGCCACCGCAAGATTTCTTCTTGCCCAGACCTGAATATTTTCCGGCAGGGTGCTTCCGGCGCATGTCAGGAAATCTGTGATCGTCTGAATGCTGGTAATTTTCATGTCATCACCGGAAAGCACCGTGTCCCTGTCTTCCTCTTCGGTTTTCGGAGCCGTGCTGGAGAGCAGTCGTTCTATCATGTACTGCAGAAATCCATCCTCAGCAGAGAGTTTGGAACCGCCTCCAAAGGCCTTTTCACGGATCCGGTAGACCGCGTACCCATCTTCTCTGTTTTCGCCGGAAAGCCTGACCGGAATCCGGTTGGCACCAAGCCATTTCAGAAGACTTACAAAACGTGCGTCTATTTTCAGGATGTCAGCGCTTTCTATTCCGCCTTCACCGTCAAACTCGAACGATGTTCTGTGGGATGGGTTGGTAAAAATCCCATGTGCATGGTGCGGCCATTGGTGCGTGCTGTTGTTTAATATCAGAATCGGTTGATCCGGGGACGCCTCCGATGCGTCCGATGAAAATACCGTGTACGTCAGAACTGCCCCGGTCTTATCCGCTGGAGTCCCCTTGAAATCAAAAACCGGCATATGATCCTTCTCCCTTCACATATAATGGATCTCAGGATTCCTGATAGATAACGATGGCGGTTCCCGCATCAATATTCTCGTAGATGGTCTTTGCCACCGCCGGCGGACAGTTGACGCATCCGTTGGAACCGTTGGTCTGATAGATGGTTCCGCCGAAAGAGGAACGCCAGGAGGCATCATGGAGACCCTGTCCCTCAAAGAAAGGCATCCAGTACTGAACCTGCACCGAATAATCGCTTCCGTCCACATGCTGACCTTTCAGCGTAGACGGGCTCTCCTTGTAGGCAAGAGGGAACACCCCACATTCCGTGTTCTGACTGGTGGCGACATCTCCTGTCACCACATCGCTCTCCACAACCAGCTGTCCGTCCTTGTAAAACCAGAGATGCTGTTTGGTGATGTCTACCTCCACATAGGTTCCGGCCAGATCATCTGTTCCATTTCGCTTATAATACAGCGGATTTCCATAGCTGTTTTGCGATACGTAGCAGGGCTCTCTGGTCACCGCCTGTTTAGAGAGGATATCCTGTTTCAGCTGTTTGCACTCTGCGTCCTGGTCAATGGTATAGCCATATTCATTCGACGCCCCGGAAATGGTAATGGTCTGTCCGGTACTGGTTGTAAACTGTCTGTCCAGATATCTGGTATTGTACCTGGCTGCCAGGCCTGAAACATAATCCGCGATCTTACTGTCATCCACGGTTACCGTTCCGTCATCCGCCAGGTTAATCCAGCTTATAATGGTATCACCACCAAGAACCTCTGCCTGATCTCCGAAGGTGTAAGTGACCGAAACATTTTTATAAGCCTGCAGCTGCAGCTCTTTGTTCTTCTCATCACATTCTTTCTGAAGTGCTGTAGTATCAGTGGATACTGTCTGAGAAGTATATACATCCGAGGGAATATCAAAGGAAAGAATGTCTCCCATCTCTCCGGATGATGTCTGTTCATCCAGATACTGCTTCAGCTCCGCCTGCAGGGCGGCATCGTTAACCATATTGCCCTGTACCGCGGGAACAACCTCGTATTTTTCCTGTTCTGTGTTGAGCTGCAGAGAGGCCTCGGAGGACTCCACTCTGGGAACCGAGAAAGACTGGCTGACACAGTAAGCCTGCAGCTTTGTCTCATCAAAATCGTAGCCTGTCTCTATATGAAGATAGTAGCCGACCAACAGCGTTTTCCATACCCGGATAAAACTGCTCTTCTGCTGCTCCAGCTCCTGCTCCAGCTCTTTCTTCACGGCATTCTCGTCAAAGGTATAACCAAAATCGGAAAGGCTTCCTTCCAACACCACGGTTCCGTTTTCCACCAGCTGTACCTTGCTGTTCCCATACTGGGAAGCGATGTTCTGCGCAACCTCTTCCGGCGATTTCCCCTCTATACTTGTGCCGTTCATCCAGGTCTTTTTCAAAAATCCGTCGCTGTTTTTATTGATATAATACCCGACTCCAAGTGCAGCCGCCCCCACGGCAAACACTGCAATCAAAATACCAATCAGTATTTTTATTCCTTTGCTCAAAAAAATCATCCCTTCTGTAAATTTTTTGAGTTTCTGCCAGTCCCCTCAAAGATTTCTGCCGCTTCTTCTGCGGCAGACAGCCGTTCTGGGAATCTGTTTCCGGTATATCCCCCAATTTCAATACATTTCCCGGATTTTCCCCTCTTCCGTCGGCTGTAACAAAGATTCTATCATGTAATTGTAAACATTCTGTGTACATCATAATAAAAAATGATTATTCACAAATTACAGGATCTGTCCGGTTTCGGAGCAAAAGCTTACGAACCGCCTGCCAGGCAGGATTTTTTTGCTCCGGAAACGACAACAGGCATGAGCACGGAATTTTTTACAATCAGTAGGTGATGACCTCGCACCCGTCTTCCGTAATCAGTACCTGCACTTCCCACTGGGCGGAGGGCTTGTCATCATCTGTGTAGATGGTCCAGCCATTGTACTCGTCCTCAAAGATTTCATCCGTACCCATATTGACCATAGGCTCTATGGTAAAGCACATGCCGGGAACCAAAAGCATTCCTGTCCCCGGAAGAGAAACGTAGCTGACGTACGGATCCTCATGGAACTCTACACCGCACCCGTGGCCGCCGATCTCCCGGACAACGGAATAGCCGTTGTCCACGGCATGCTTGTGAACCGCCGCTCCTAGATCTCCCAGCAACGTCCAGGGTTTTGCATGCTCAATACCGATCTGCACACATTCCTTTGTGACATCCACCAGCCTCTTCCAGGAAGGATCCACATCCCCCATGCAGAACATGCGCGAGGAGTCGGAAAAATATCCGTTGTAGATCGTGGAGACATCTACATTGATGATGTCCCCGTCCAGCAGCTGTTCCTGATCGGTAGGAATTCCGTGGCATACGACATTATTCAGGGACGTGCAGACGCTTTTCGGAAACCCCTCATAATTCAGAGGAGCCGGAATGCCGCCCATCTTTGTGGTCGTGTCATAGACGATTTTATCAATATCTTCGGTCGTCATGCCGATTCGGATTTTATCCGCTACCTCGTCCAGAACAGCAATGTTAATCTTCGCGCTCTCCCGGATTCCCTCAATCTGCGCGGGCGTCTTGATGATTTTCCGCGGAGGAATCTCGATCCCCTTAATCTCGTACTGTTTTAGCTTTTCATCAAATGCCTCGTGACAGTTCTTGTATTTTTTTCCGCTTCCGCACCAGCAGGGGTCGTTACGGTTGATCTTTTTTTCTGTAAAATGCATGAAATTTCCTCTCCTTTCCCGGCCGACCAGATTGTTCCGTCCCTTTGTCCGCCGCTGTGCGATTTCCGGAGCTCCAAAATTCCCCGGAGCCTTTCTTCCCGTATGCCTGGCAGCAGACCTTTTTTTCGGAAACTTCCGATACTTCCGGCCGGTCTTTATCTTACTCTTTCCGTACGGGAAAAGAAAGAGGAAAAACGCAGATGAAACCGCCGGACCATCCGCCCGGTATCATCTGCGTTTTTAATCCTGTAAACAAACCTGGAGAACCCTTTACCCGGCAGCTATTTCATCTGTCAGCATGACACTACTTTTCAATAAACAACTACGGTCTCAGACTGACTTCTATTGCTGAACCGTTACATCTGTCAGCAGAATTCCATATACATACGGCTGATCCTGAGTTTCTTCGTCAGACAGAAATTCCGGTAACGTGTGTCCTTCCCCGCCCTCATAGCTGTATTTTATTTTTCCGGTATTCAGCCGGTAGGAATAGTTTCCTTCTGCTCCGTCTGAAAATGTTACCTCCAGAGAGAGAACGGCCCCATTCAGGTAATCCAGAGATTGATGCGCGGATTGCCTCAGGTCGGCGGCTTCATCCGCATCCGAAAACGCCTCGTCCGGCAGATAAAAGCCGATTCTCTCCTGCATTTCTTCTCCGCCTTCCAAGGTAAGAGTTTGGCCGACATAGGTTTTTGTATAAAATGTTACGATAGAATCATCCTGGGAGGCATCGGTTTCATCGATCTCATAATCCGTAATCTTATAGTTTTCTGCGATGTAATCCGCATTTTGTTCCAGCTCTTTACGCTTTTCCCGTGCTTCTATGTCCGTCAACGTCTCTGCGGCAACGGTATACAGTCCTCCTCTATCTATCTGTAAGGATACGGACCGGATATTGTTTCCGCCCACCAGGAACTCACATCCGGGAAAATACTGAGTACCTGCGTCAGTATCTACAGGGGTAAGTGCTATTCTCTTCACCATATCAATGCCAGACTGTCCGGGCTGTGTGAAAGAATCCGGATACTCCTCCGCGTTTTCCCCTTCTGACATCCCGGTTTCTCCATCTGTATTTTCCTCTGTTCTTTGTTCCTCTGAAGGATCCGCCACCGTTCCGCCCTCTCCCTGCATAGAAGAGGCAGCCATATCTCCGGCTTCTTCCTCCGGACCGGCCAGATAGAATCTGTTTCTGTTATCCACTTTCCCGCTTACTTCTCTATCTGAACTGCCGTCAGGTGCTGCTGCTCCCGCCTGACGGTCTACACCCGCATTTCCGGTCATGGAAGCAGTCGTCCCCGGAAGAAGATTCTGATACGCAAGCACGCCTGTCAACAGAGCACAGACGCAGGCTGCCGCCGCCACGCCCTTCGTCACTCTTTGCATTTTTCTCTTGTTTCCGGTGAACTTTATCCTCGTGCTCTTGCTTCTGTCCAGTTGATTCTTTCTCTCCAGCTGCATTTCTTTTTCATCTGCTGCTTCCATATTGATCTGACATTCTTTGCTTCCGTCGGAAGCCTTTTCTTTTCTCCTGTTCTCCGCCTGCAGCATCAGGTCTCGTTTAAGTTCTTCCGGCGCATGAATGTTTTTCATCATATTCCGATATTTCCTGTACTCGTCCATGCCTTCTCCTTTCCGCGGTTTCTTTCCTGGCCAGCCTTTCTTTCAGCTTTTTACGCGCCCGGTGCAGAATCACCCTGCAGTTTCCATGGGTAAGACCCAGCATCTGTGCGATTTCCTTCAGAGAATACCCTTCTCCGTAATAAAGATACACAATACTTCTGTCCGGCTCATCAAGGTCTGCAACCTGATCCCAGATCTCCGTCTGATCTGCAGGCACCGGCTCTTCCGTCAGCCTGGCCAGATCCTCCTCTGTCAGAAAGGACTGCCTTCCCCTTCGCCTTCCCACATCTGCGCACTCGCTCATGGCAATACGCACAAGCCACGCCCGGACATGATCTTTCTCCCAATGCTCCCATTCCGTGTACTCCAGCAGCTTGAGAAAAGTATTTTGAAATACATCCTCCGCATCCTCTCTATTCTGGAGACGGGTAAGCGCAAATCGATAGATCAGGTCTCCCCAGGCATCTACTGCATCTTCCAATGTATTATGCTCCATGCCTCCTCCTTTCCTCCGGCTTCTACTTTATACACGCAGAAAGAAACCCGATTGTTACAGCTTATCCGAAAAAAGAAAAAAAATAAGCATCGGAGGTTTCTGCCTCCGACGCCTGAAATTCAATCCGATATTCGGAACATCTTTTTAAGAATGTCTGTCCCTGCCGCTGTGCGGAAAATCTTCTCCCCTGCTGTCCTCACGGCTTTTTCGGAAGTTCCATCCTCGTACAGATTGACCAGGAAATCCGCCTCCACCAGAATCTGGTAATCCTGTCCGTCGATTCCCTGATAGGTGTGGTGGTGAGCGATCAGATATTGAACACGGCTGATGACATCTTTCTCAAAGCCGCATTCCCGCATCAGCTTTCCGGCCGGCTCCGGTCCTTCCCGTTCCTGAAGCTTCCCGTCGTTTCTTCCGAACTTTTCCTCTGCAATCCGAATGCCGATATCATGGAGATAAGCCGCCGCCTCCAGTGTGTACAGGGTATGGTCATCCAGTTTTTCCAGCTCTCCGATCAGTTTCGCAAAGCTGTGCACCTTGACAAAATGCTGGATCCGTTTCGGATCTCCCTCGTCAAATGCAATCATTTTCAGAAACAAAGCATTCAGTCTTTCCTGCTTTCCGCTGTTTTCCATAAACGATATCTGTCTCCTTACGCTTCCAGCGCTTGTATGATTTTTTCCACTTCCTCCGGATAAATGCAGAATTCCCTGTGATCCGGCTCCGTCCTGGCTTTTTGCAGAACATAGTCCGCCGGGAACCAGCGCACTTCCTCTACTTCTCCCTTCTGCAGCCGCAGAGTATCCGTATCGACCGGTTTCCGGAAAAGATACAGATCCGCCAGTTCCCTGTCCCGGAAAGGCTTTTTGTAAAACATCTTCTCATAGGAAATCTTCTGAACGCCGACAGGTTCCAGATCCGATTCCGAAGCTGCTATTCCCAGCTCCTCCTGCAGCTCCCGCAGAGCCGCGGCTATTCTTTCTTCCCCCGCGGCGATGTGACCGGCCGCCGAAATATCATATCTTCCCGGATTGGAATCCTTTTCCATGCTCCTTTTCTGCAAAAGAAGCTCCCATTCCCCGCCGGGCTCCCTCTTTCTGGCGATCCAGATATGCGCCGTCCGGTGCCAGTCGCCTTCCCTGTGCACCACGCCGCGCTCCTGCACCGTCCCGGTCTTGTGCCCGTCCTCATCCAGGACATCAAACAATTCCATGGGCTTTCCGTTCAGACTGGCCGTTTTCAGAACATCCGCCGCATCATAGACCAGCTTGAGGGAAAAAAACGGTTCCTGCTCATCCAGAAGGCGGAAAAAGATTTTATCTCCCGCCCACAGATTCAGCTTCCAGACCTTCTCAATGTCAACCCACTCCAGTTTTCCCTCGTCACAGGGAATCTCTGTTCCCGTAAAACCGTCCGCCGTAAACAGGGACATATATTCCATGCTTCCCTTTCCAGAAACAAAGGTAACAATTCCCCGGTATCTCCAGGATGTAAGCGTATAACCTGTCTCTTCCCCTACCTCCCGGAGCACGCATTCCTCCGGACTCTCATCCTGTTCAAAATGCCCGCCGACGCCAATCCACTTGTCGTGATTGACATCATTTTTCTTCACGGTTCGGTGCAGCATCAGATACTGTCCGTTCTTTTCCAGATAACACAGCGTGCTGAGCTCCGCGTTTATTTGATGATGCGCCATGCTTAAAGCCCCGACAGATATTCTTCCGCAGACACAGAAGATTGTTCCTGATTGTCACCAGTCTGTTCTTCCGCAGCCACTAAAGATTTCCCCTGACCATCACCGGTCTGTTTGGAGGGAACCGGTTCCTGTCCTTCTGCCTGTGATTCATCCGCCGGAGGTGCCGCTGCGGCTGTTTCTTCTTCTACTGTTTCAGCTTCCTTTTCTATCGCAGGCCCCAGGCTTTTCTTTGCATCTTTAGACGGGCAGAGTCTCTCTCCCGCCTTCAGCACAAAGCTTCCATAGCTGCACTCCAGACGGATGTCCTTCTTCCCCGCATTCAGGAAGAATACAGGCTCCCAGGAATCTTCCCACTCATAGAAGGTAAGACGGTTATCCGCAAACGGGAAATACTTCATAACCTGACCCTTTACGCCGTTTCCGATCAGAACGCTGTCCTGAACGGAACCTTCCCGGATTGCCACGCCGGTCTGCGGCACCAGGTATTTTTTTCCGTCACGGATTTGCAGCATCCAGCGGAAATAATAATCCGCATCAGTATCAAAAAGAATCAGGGTATAATCCCCCGTGACATCCTGCATAAAAGACTGCAGCCTGTCCGCCACCGCATTCAGACCGGCCGATACCGCATCCAGAATTTTCTTTTTCACCAGCTCTCTGTCACAGGCAAACAATTCATCCGGAAGCTGGTCAAACGCCTGCACATCTTTTACCTGAACGACATGTGCGGAAAAAGCACAGCTGTAGACGGAATTTTTAGTGGAAAACAGAACGTGCCTGTCATCCATATCCACCGCCTGAATCATAGAAGTATGAAGAGACATACCATCCTGATATTTTTCATGCCCGTATACCTCTCCCCAGACAATCATCTTGCCGTGATGTGCTTCTACTTTCCAGTTTTTTAATGTATACATGTTTTGTCCCTCCGACCAGCGTCTCAAGGTCTTCCTGTGTCTGAATCTTATTTCAGTATATCACGAACCAGCCTGCGCGTATGCATACTTTCTACAATCCCCGGAAAATATTGAGATAATCCTGCATCTGATCCACAACCGCATCTCTGCTCATTCCACACCCAGCATCTTCAGCATTTCTCTCCGGTACGGATTGCAGAGATACTCTTTCCGCTTTTTCCTGGTTTCTCCATATATTTTTTCTATCCGGGACGCGGATTCTCCCGGATGAAGCATGGAAATTCTCTCCAGCAATGACCATGGGTAGATTTCTTCCAGTGTTTCCAGACAGATCGCGCAGAGCATGCAGACATACCGTTTCCCGAACTCCGGATTGTAGGAAAACACGCATCCGCCGTCCACGTTGATCGTGTGACGGCGGTAGCCGATCATTCCCGGAACCAGTCTGCCGTTGTCATAGTCCGAAATGGTAGGTGTGTGCCCGTGGATATAGATGTCATCGTTGGCAAAATTTCCCACATACTCATCTTCCCTGTTCCAGATATTGCAGTTTCTTTTCTCCTCTTCATCTGAAGACTGCGCCGCCGGCCAGGCGTGAGCGATCCGATAGGTGATATTCCTGTTTTTTCCGGGAACCGTGACAGATATTTCCGATGGCCACTCCCGGATCAGATTCATGACCGACTTCACAAAAGGCAGATCCGCTTTCTTTTCTTCCTGAATCATCCTGCTGAAATTATACTGTGTCCGGGGAATCCCGCGGCGCAGGTCATCCTTCCGCCCCTGGTTTTCCCACCAGTCCTGAAATCCGGGAAACCACTGAAGAAGCAGATCCTCATGGTTTCCGATCACGGTCCGGTATTTTCCGCCCGGCCGGATATGGCCTTCACACCAGTGGATGGTATCCAGATAACGCGGTCCCCGGTCCACAAAATCACCGACAAAAATGAATTCCGCTTCCGGATCCTTCTCTTCGATTTTTTCCAGAAGCGTATTCAATTCGTCCAGACAGCTGTGTACATCTCCAATTACGTAGTGCATGACTGCTCTTTTTTTACCAGTTCTTCTTCCTTCGCCCAGACAACAGCGCCATCCTCCTTGATGAGTCGGTACATCTTCTGTCCGTCCTTCGGAGCACGGACAACTGTCGCCCTGACATAAACCTGGTCACCCTCCTTGAACTTCATATTACGCCTCTTTCCTGCATACTCCTGTACCTGTTATGACTCCTGATCCTTCTCAAAAATAATATGCGCATCTTTCTTCAGCGCGAGATGGCACTCCGCCTCGATGCATTTGATGATGCCGTTGATCACCGGGCAGGCCACATGAACCGGAAAATGTTCCTGCGCATATTCGTAAAAAGGTCCCTCTCCGGGTTTTACCAGGCAGACCTCATAGGAATCGAACGTGTCTCCCAACGCATCCATCATCCCTTTGACGCTTTTGCAGCCAGTCCGCACTCTGACCTTGACCTCCATCCCATCTTCCGATGAAGCGTCCACCGCCGTAATAAACCCGCAGATACCGGGATCAATTTTAACCTTTGTCATATCAAACCCTCCAAAAATGATTTTTCCCAGGACTTCCGCAGTTCCTCCTGCACGCCGAAGCAGACTGCAGCTGTAAAGCATGTACCAAAACCTACCAAAACATTACCTAATGTATATGAACTACGCTCTTGCGGAGCCCTGCTGCTTGTATTATAATATCTTCATCCGCGTTAATAAAGCGCTAATCAATAAGATAGGGGATTGGTCAAATGGTATGATAGGGGTCTCCAAAACCTTTGGTGGGAGTTCGATTCTCTCATCCCCTGCTTCTGGAAAAGCTGAAAGCCGAGTATTCTTTCCTGGCTTTCAGCTTTTTTTGCACAAAAAATATAGGGCTCGGTTTGACAAGGACAGGTTTCATCATGCGACTTATTTCTTACCTGGCTTTCATTTTATGCCGAATTTCCGGAATGCCTCCTCGTAGGGTGCGCTGCAAAGTCCTTTTTCCGTAATAATTCCCGTAATCAGCCGGTGATCCGCCACATCAAAGGCCGGATTAAAGGAAGCGTCCACGCCTGCCGGAGCCATGGGCTCTTTGTACCACATGCTCTTAATCTCCTCCGGATCCCGCATTTCAATCGGAATATCATCCCCGGTCGGCGTTGCCATATCAATGGTAGAGCTTGGCGCACAGATATACATGGGAACCCCGTAGTGGTGCGCCAGCACGGCAAGCGCGGATGTTCCGATCTTGTTTGCGGCGTCACCGTTTGCCGCGACGCGGTCACATCCGACAAAAATAATTTTAATCTTTCCGGTTTTCATCAGAAGCGCCGCCATGTTGTCACACTGCACCGACGTCGTGATGCCTGCGTTGTAAAGCTCAAAGGATGTCAGTCTGGCTCCCTGCAGAAGCGGGCGGGTCTCGTCGCAGTACACATGCATGTCCGTACCCCTCCAGCCATGCTCCAGAGCCATGTACATCGGAGCGGTAGCCGTGCCGTATTTTGCAGAGCAGAGAGTTCCGGCGTTGCAGTGGGTGAGAATTCCCAGCTCTTTTCCCTCCTCCTTCAGTTCCTCCATCAGACGGAATCCGGTTTCCCCGATATTTCTGCTGATCTGCACATCCTCTTCGCGGATTTTTTCCGCCTCCGCATAGAGCAGGCGGCGTATTTCCGATACCGGTTTCTCTCTGTTTGCCTTTACCGTATCTTCCATGCGGTTCAGCGCCCAGAACAGGTTGACGGCCGTAGGTCTGGAAGTCGCCAGATACTCCTTGGATGCCTTGAATTTTTTATAGAACCCCTCGTAGTCCTCATCCGGAATATCATTGGCAATCACCGCCATTCCATAGGCAGCAGACACGCCGATTGCCGGCGCCCCTCTGACACGGAGCTTTTTGATTGCCTCCCAGATCTCCTCCTGCGTGCGGATCTGGATTCTTTTTATGGTATTCGGAAGAAGCGTCTGGTCAATAATATCCACACTCTTTTTTTCCGGCCCCCATTTTACCGTAATAACCTTCTCGAAAAAATCATTCAGTGACGACATTTTTTCCTCCTGTCATACATTTCTGTCATTCATTTCTTTTATTCATTTCTTCATTTCCAACTGCCTGGTGTGTTATTGTCTGGTATTTTAATATATGCCGTTTTTTCCCTGCTCCCGCATCCATTTTTGCCACACAGATCACATTTTGCAGACTTCCGTCTTTGCGCCGCCGTGTTCAGGCCGCAGTGCAGGAACCCCCTGCACAGTCCGGATGATCCGCACATTCGGTTTTTCAGTCGTGAAAGACCCGGACATCATAATGCGCCTGATGCTCTTCATCAATCCGCATCAGAATATACGTAGGATCCCGGCTGATCTGCCGGGGATAGGACAGAGAGCCCGGATTCAGCATGGTCAGGCTTCCCTTTGTCTCAACCAGCGGCTTATGCGTATGTCCGAACATGCAGATGTCCACATCCCGGCTGAGTGCCTCTTCCCGGAGCATCTCCTTGTCCAGAGATACCCCGTATCGATTCCCGTGGGTGATCATCACCTTGTAATCATCTATGTTCGTGACAATCTCCCGCGGAAGCCGGGAACTCCAGTCATTGTTTCCCGCCACCATCAGGCAGGGACAGTCCGCCCACTCCTGAATCTCGGCTTCCTGCCTTTCCACATCGCCGCAGTGAATCAGCATGTCAAACGGGCCGATGCGATCCAGAATCACCCTGACCCGGTCATCAAAGCCGTGCGTATCACTGATTATCAGAATATTCATAAGCACATCTCCTTGCTGCTTCCTGGTATGTCATACAGAACCGTCACAGGATTTCTCTCAGCTTTTCCTCCATCAGACGCAGGGCTTTTCCCCTGTGGCTGATCCTGTTTTTTTCCTCCGGAGGCAGCTCTGCCGTAGTACAGCCCCTGTCAGGCAGCATAAAGATCGGATCATAACCAAAGCCGTTGCTCCCCCGTTCCTCATAGCCGATTCTTCCCTCAATGGTTCCCCGGACAGTCAGGCAGGTTCTGTCCGGAAGCACGGCAGCAACCGCACAGACGAACCGTGCGGTTCTTTTTTCCTCCGGAACTCCCTCCAGCCGATGAATCAGCTCCGCATTTTTAATATGATAGGAAGTATCTTCTCCCATGTAGCGGGCAGAGTAGATACCGGGCTCGCCGTTCAGCGCGTCAATCTCCAGACCCGAATCATCGGCCAGGACAATCGTGTCTTTATCCTGCTCCGGAAGAAGCTCCGCCACCGCCTTCGCCTTAATCGCGGCATTTTCCTCGAAGGTTGTCCCGTCCTCCGTGATGTCCGCTCCGATCCCGGCTTCCTTCATGGAGAGAATCTCCACCGGAAGATTCCCCATAATCTCCCGTATTTCCCTCATTTTATTCTGATTGCCCGTTGCAAATATAATTTTTTTAACCATTCCGGCATCTTTCCTTTCCCTTTTTAATCTCCTGTACCCGAACAGCCCGGAATTTTACGATTCCCTGCCGTCTTCTGCCGCATGAACAGCGCTGCGTTTCGGCGGCTTCGGTCCCGGCCACTGATAAAAATAGGTTTTCATCATGCCGTTATAGATTTTCCGGTTTTTATCCGCCTTTCTTCCGATGTAGCGTTCGGTGTCCGGCCACGCGGAGATCACGTAGAGCGACCAGGTGTCCAGCCGTTCAAACCGTTCTCCCAGCGTGCGGTAGAGTTCCGGAAGATTTTCCTTTTCCTCCAGCCGCTCCCCGTAAGGCGGATTTGTGATGATAAAACCGTATTTTCCGGAGTGGGAAAACTCCGATACCGGTCTGCGCT
Organism: uncultured Lachnospiraceae bacterium; assembly: GCA_902756775.1. GTDB lineage: Bacteria > Bacillota > Clostridia > Lachnospirales > Lachnospiraceae > Bilifractor. The sequence continues at coordinate 18,662 of CACVSR010000016.1, forward strand.
GGAAATGAATCAGATGATCCACTCCTGCTCTCTGCGCATTTTCCCTGGCCGCGGCGACAACATTTCCGTCAATATCGAAGCCCTGGATATCCGTCTGCACATCCGGATCCAGCATGTCCTCCGCCTCTTCCCTGGCGTTTTTCCAGCAGGTTTCCGGAATCAGATCCTTCCACTGTTCCGCCAGAAATGTACGGTTCCGTCCGGGAGCCATATGAGCCGCCATCATGGCCGCCTCAATACAGAAGGTTCCGCTCCCGCAGAACGGATCCGCCAGTATTCTCCCTCCCTTCCAGGGAGTCAGCATGATAAGGGCAGAAGCAAGCGTTTCTGTGATAGGTGCCTTAACCGTCGCCTTGCGGTAGCCTCTCTTGTGCAGAGAAACTCCGGTTGTGTCCAGGCAGACCGTAACCACATCCTTCATCAGCGTAACCCGAACCGGAAAATCCGCTCCGTCCTCCGAAAACCACTCGCAGTGGTATTTTTCCTTCAGCCGCTCAACCATTGCCTTTTTCATAATCGACTGGATATCCGAAGGGCTGAACAGCCGGCTTTTGATCGAATTTGCCTTAGCCACCCAGAATTTTCCGTTCTTCGGAATATACCTCTCCCACGGAATTGCCCTGGTGGCTTCAAACAGCTCATCAAAGGTGACTGCCCGGAACTGCCCTACCTGGAGAAGAATCCTCTCCGTTGTCCGGAGGAAGAGATTGGAATAAGCTACCGCCTCCGCGTCTCCGGCAAAAGTCACCTTTCCGTCCTCTACATGGGTGACCTCGTACCCAAGATCTGTAACTTCTCTCTTTGTCTGTGCTTCCAGCCCGAAATGGCAGGGAGCGATTAAATCATATTTTTCCATTCTGTTCCCACTCACTGACTGCGTTGCTTCCGCATTGACTTATCCCCGTATGCAGGATGCCGCCATCCGCACCATGTCCTGCACCGCGTTTCTGCCTGAAGCAGCTCCGGTATCTCTGCCTGGTATTCGCATTTCTTTACCGTCTGCACAGGCTCCAGACTAATACAATTATCTTATCCGTCTGCCCCCGAACTGTAAAGCTTTTCCCTTCAGTTCCTGCCTCTCAAGAGAAATGCCCCGGTAGGAGAGCTACCGAGGCATTTCGAGGGGAGTATAAATAATTAATAAGGGGTTATTAATTGTAAAAAAAATTTTTGAAGGGTAAATTCTTTTTACAGTGGGTATTCTAACATAGGAAAGGCCAGAATGCAACAAAAATCTGGCAAAAGTGGTGATTGCAGACCAGTTTTTCCCGTTTTTTGAACGTTAAGTGGAATATTCTACAAATATTGTAGAGAAATTTTGTCGGATTTTTAAGAAAAATGGTCGTCAAACAACTCATTCAAAATTGGCCCTGTTTACCCAGAAGCCTACTTTCTCACAAAATAACCACCAAATTTCTGGGCAGCCAACGAGACGCTTGATTTTGACTTCTGTACCAGATATCTGTGATCCCTTCTGTCTGTCTCTCTGTCTGCCTCAAGCTGCTTTCACTTCTATTTTACCCTCTTTGCTCAGCACTTGTCTCATTATGTTCCCGGATTTCTTCAGCTTTTCTCTTCGCCTTATTCCGAATTTCCTCTGCTTCCGCCCTTGCTTTATTCCGGATCTCCTCAGCATCTGTCTCTGCCTGCTTCAGAATTGCCTCTGCTTCGGCATCTGCCGCCCGGCGGATATTCCACTCGTACTGGTCCGCAGCTGCCTGAGCCTGCTCAAAGACACCATTGAGCTTCAGTGCCGCCTTCGCCAGATTCCCCGCCTCCTGGACTTTTATCTCCCGATCGGAGAGCTGCTGTTCCAGATCCTGCACCTGCTTCTCAAGCATTTCTTTTTCCTGAACAACATCATATAACATATCCAGAAGCTGTGCCCGGTTCAGATGACGCAGGGTATTGTCCTTTTCCATTGTGGTTCCCCTAATCCTCTATATTTCTCATTTTTCTCTTTTTTTCATTCTTTCTCTGTCGAAAATCTCTGCCACCAGTATTGACTCTCTGGCCATCTGTTATGGATCTCTTTCGACCATGTATTATGGAACTCTTCCGACCATAATGTCATTCCGCATCGGACCCCTTATTTTTCTGTATCCGTCCGTACACAGCGGATGGTGTACCTGGCCTGTCCGCCGATGGTGCAGGTAAACAGGGTGAGGTCCCAGTCACTGCTGTCCTTTATCATATCACGGATGTCTGTAGGCGGGAGTACTTCGATGTCCGAGATCTGATAGGTGTAGCGTACGCCCTCGGCGTCTGTGAAATCAATTTCAGTCCCCGGCTTCTGCCAGCGCAGGGGACTGAAATGCCGCGCGTAATTGTGACCGGCGATCACCAGATTATTTTTGTAGACTGACCCAGTATACCGGCAGGGAGCCACCTTCAGCCTCTTGTAATCCCATTCTTCCATGACCGGAAGCTTCAGTCCGGCGGAAGCGCACTCCAGGTAGCCGATATAACGGTACCCGTCAATCTCGATTGTGGGCATCTGCCGGTCCTCCAAAAGAGAGTCCCCGGAACTGTCCTTCTGAGAAATATCTCCTGCCCCGTCATTAGATGCATCCGGCGGATCAGGAATCTGCTCCTCCAGAGCAGAGAGGACCTTCGAGGAGCGTTTTCCCGCCTGATCCGACTCCCACACATTGTATAAGACAAGAACAAGAGCCGCCGCAAGAAGCAGCAGCCCCGTAAACAGCCAGACTTTCCAGCCGGCACGTTTTTTTCTTTTTTTATCACTCACGCCTGGTTTTTCTTCCTTATGTAATATGGTAATTATTCAGCACCCATGCCATGTTCCACAACCACTCATCCATTTGTAGAGACATCGTGCTCACTGCTTCCGGGTATTCTCCCGCCCGCCTCTGCTCTTTGTCCAGACAGCCGCCAGGAGACAAGCCAGTCCGGCGAGCACCAGAACCGGAACGGACCACCAGAGCTGTCCGGTCTGCGGAAGTTTGCCCGATACGGTCGATGTGACAGATGTGGACTTCTTCGTGTTCGTGATCACGATCTTCGCTCCGTCCCGTGACACAGCCTGCGTGTACCCGTTGGGAACTCCTGTCTCTACTGCCTGATAGACATAACCTTGCGGCAGATCTTTCCAGGTATAGGACCAGTTGTTGTCCGCGCTCAGCGTCTGCGTGTCAACCACCGAACTCTCCGCGCTGTTCCGCCGAACCAGAGCGACCTTGACGGACGCCGGTCTTCCGGAGCCTGTTCCGTCCTTCCAGACCTTATACACGCTGTACTGCGTGGTCTGTGGAACCTCCGCCGGTGCCTTTTCCTCCGTGTCCAGCGAGCGTTGTTCCTGCCCGTCTACCGTATATGGGAGATACGCAACAACCGGAGAAAACTCCAGCAAGTTTCCGTTCTCCGCCTTCGGCGTGCCAAGCACCAGATACAGGCCATCCGAAAGATCAGACCACTGGCAGACTCCATCGGTGACCGTCTGCGCCGCCGCTGCCGGTGATGGCTGATTCTTGCCGATGTAGGCAGAGAGTGTGGTGCCCAGCGCCTCCAGGCCGTCTGTCGAGAGATCGTTGACTTCCACTCCGGCGGAAGCAAAGTCTTTTGTCAGGGAGAAAGTGCCATCATCGTTTTTCTGTGCCACCTGATAAAGCGTAAACTGCGCTCCCTCCGTGTCGGAGTGCAGGCGGATACTGTTCTGCCCGGATTCCTGCGCCGCCACCGGTACACCGGAGCATAGCAGGCACAAGCTGCAGAGCAGAACCAGCAGACAGGAAAGAATTCTCCACCTTCCTCTTCTGCCATTGGAATACTTCATCTCCTGGTCTCTCCGGTCACACCCCGGACGCACGGACATCCTTTTTGCTTTGTCTATCAGTCGCAACTTTTCTGAAATCATAGCGCATCACCTGTCTTATCGATGTGTCAATGTGAATTTCATCCCGAAAAACGGGACAGATCTTTATCTCTCCGACTTGCCAGAAGCCACCGGGACGTGACTCTGCGATCTTCTCTTCCGCGCGCGGCTGTTGAGAAACACCCACAGCATTAGTATAAGAAGAATTACCGCCGTGATCACCGGCGCCACCACCAGCGGGCTGATCTTTACCGCGTCCGCCACGATACGGACGTCATCCGCCTCGTTGGGAATCCTATGTCCCCGTACCAGGAGTCGATGGGTATTCACACCGTAGGGCGTGCAGGTGACAAGCGTGCAGTAATCCTGCCCTTCCTCAATCGAGAGATCCTGCAGCTCATCCGGAAGAACCGTCCGGATCTGGTCCACCTCATAGGTCAGTGTCTGGTCCAGTATATTCAGGGAGAACGTATCCCCCTCCTGCAGCTGATCAATATCCGTGAACAGCCGGGCGGAGGGAAGTCCCCGGTGACCGGAGATCACTGTGTGGGTGTTCTGTCCTCCTACCGGGAGTGATGTCCCCGGAATATGGCCGACGCCCACCTCCAGCACCGCCTCGTCCGTCCCGTGATAGATGGGAAGCTCCACCTGGATCTTCGGGATGGTGACATAGCCCATCATCCCATCGCCGGTGATATTCAGCAGACTGTCATACTCCCTCTGCTCCTCCTCGGAGAGGTCGTGAGGCATGGATCCATTCTGAAACAGCTTCTCGTTATATTCTTCCGCCGCCTCAAGGAACTTCTTGTTTTTCTCCTCAGAATAATCCGCGACCTGCTGGACATAGGAGGCGACCGCGTAGGTCTGGTGGAGACTGTTCCACCAGTTGCTGACCGCCGGATACAGCAGTAGGGACAGACCCGCCAGGAAGATAATCACCAGAAGTATCGTTGTACTCTTTTTCTTCACTGCGGGTTTCTCCTTAACACTGCATCAACAAAAATCACGCCATCCGCGGCGGAATTCCGCCGCGGAAAAGACGTCCCTCCGGCGGCAGAAGCCGCCGGGAAAACAATTCATTACTTCCTGCTCATTCTCTTTCTTGTGATCAGATTATCCGTCAAATCCCCTGCCGGATGTTCGGAGCTATTGTTGTAGGGATCCTTTGTATACCCTCGATTTTCAAGACTCTTCCAAATAACTTTTTTGGATAATATCCCTGTCTTGTCAGCAAAGCGTTTTGTATTTTTCACGCAAATTAGTATCCACCAATGACAATTCCCTCACCTGCTACTTTACCGGGCCGAATTTCTTAATCGGCCAGATGCGGATCCACAGTTTTCCGATCATATTTTCCTTGGGGATACAGCCCATCGCCTTTGTCCGGGAGTCAATGGAAACATCCCTGTGATCACCTAAAACAAAAACTGTTCCGTCCGGAACCTGATAGGGAAAGTCAATATCGCAGTTTCCCAGGCTCTTCTCCTTTACATAGGGTTCATCCAGAAACGTGTCATTGACATAGACATTACCGGATTCATCTATACTCACCCAGTCCCCGGCCGTGGCGATAACCCGCTTGACAAGCACCTTGTTGTTATAATAAAAGGCAGCTAAATCGCCCTGATTTACATTTTTGTCTTTCAGGGCAAGAACAATATTTCCCTCATCCAGGGTCGGCGTCATGGATGTTCCGACAATCCGCAGAATCGGAAGAACAAGTGTGGCGATCAGC
>CACVSR010000017.1 GCA_902756775.1 uncultured Lachnospiraceae bacterium
CAGCAACATCTTACCCATTGCATCACCTCCTATGTTTCCGCAATGCATAGAAGGCTGCCGCAGATTGCTCTGGGGCAACTTTCAATAATAACAGAAGGGGGCAGACAGCTTCTACCCTGTGTCTTCGCAGAATCTGTCTGTCGAAAATGGTTACTGCATCACTGTGATACTCCTCCGCTGTCAGGCAGTTTCCGGACCGATGCAGTAACCCGTAGCATCAGGATAGCACAACATGAGCAGTATTTACAGCAAATAGATTTGAATTTATCGTTTTTTGTGCATTTTTCCTCACTTCAGAGGATTCCTACTGGTCTGCACACAACAATATGACGTGTTCAAACCGGCTAACTCATCAGAATTCTGTATTTCCCGCCTATCCTGACGCAGCCGGACGCCAGAAAATCCCAATATCTGTCTGCAAGGTTCAGATACGCACTCCCTGCCAGATGCCTGGCAGCACAGAGTCCGCCCTTCTTTCATTCCAGAAAAAGCCTCTTACCCCCTCTGTATTCCCGCACCTGCGCAACTTTCTCTGCCTGCTGTGTATCCGGGTTTTTCTGCAGATCCTCCAGAAGCGCGTCCGCGTCCGCGGGATCCGCCGAAATCAGCAGTCCTCCGGATGTCTGCGGGTCATACAGAAGATCCTGCAGGGCGGTCTCCGTCCTTCCGGGATCCACCCAGTCCTCTGCAAAATGACGATTCCGGTACATGCCCTTGGGAAGAATCCCAAGGACAGCAAGATCCATGGCTTCCGGAAGAAAGCGGAAACGGTCGGTCTGAAAATGGATTTCCAGGCCGCTTCCCTGCGCCATCTCCAGGCTGTGTCCCAGCATCCCGAAACCGGTCACGTCCGTGCAGGCGTGAATCCGGTATCTGACCATGATGTCTCTGGCCGCGCGGTTCAGCGTCATCATCTGTTTTTCCGCCAGCTCCTCAGTCTCCTGTGAAACCATGCCTGCCTTTGCCCCGGAGGTGATCACGCCGACCCCCAGCCGCTTTGTATAGATCAATACATCCCCCGGCTTCGCGCCGGAATTGGTCAGCATTTTCCCCGGATGGACAAAACCTGTGACCGCCATTCCGTACTTCGGTTCCTTATCATAGATGCTGTGGCCTCCGGCGATAACTGCTCCTGCCTCAAAGACCTTGCTGTAGCCGCCCCGCAGTATTTCATGGACTGTCTCCCGCGCCATATCCTCCGGCACGGCCATGACATTCAGCGCCGTTTTCGGCTCCCCGCCCATCGCGTAAATATCTGACAGCGCATTTGCCGCCGCAATGGCACCAAACCGGAACGGATCATCCACAATCGGCGGAAAGAAATCCACCGTCTGTACCATCGCCAGCTCCTCCGAGATCCGGTAGACGCACGCATCGTCACTGCGGTCATACCCGACAAGAAGATCCGGATCCTTGTTTACCGGTAGGCCGCCCAGAAGCTTTGCCAGCTCCCCCGCGCCGACTTTTGCGCCACAGCCGGCACATTCCGAAAGCTTTGTCAGTTTGACATCTTTTTCCATCACAAGTTCCACCCCTTTGTCTGACCTCTGCAGATTCCACTTCTGTGCAGTTTTTTACAGAGCGCCGCACCTTCCGACTCTCAGTATCTGCACTCCCGGAGATCCCACCCGGAGGGAACTATCTTTCCCTCCAGCGCCTTCTTCAGCATCTCCCGATTTCCGGGATCCGTGCGCCAGGCAAGCCCGCAGTCCGCCTTTATATCCGGCGGCACGGGAATCAGACGGCCGGAGATCTTCTGTTTTCTGCAGATGTCCTCCACTTCTATGGCCTCTGTGGCCGTGTGAAAGGATATAATCAGCTGCTCCATGTCTCAGCCAGCTTTCTAAGCGCCTCCGCGGCAATATCCAGTTCTTCCTCCGTGTTAAAGTACCCGAAGGAAAAACGCACGGCACCTGTTTTATCCGTTCCCAACGCCCGGTGCATCCTTGGCGCGCAGTGGGCGCCCGCCCTCGTCGCAATACCATATTTTTCCATTAGAAAATCCGCCGCGTCGGAGGATGGAATATCTCCGATATTCAGAGCCACAATCGCAGCCCTGTCCCCGTGGATATTTCCATAGGTCCGAAGCCCCGGAATATTCTGGATCCTGTCCAGAAACCCCCGCATCAGTTCCATCTCCCGGTGGTGGATATTTTCTACACCGGTATCCAGAATAAAACGCACAGCGGCGCCAAGCCCGGCAATTCCGTGGCCGTTCAGTGTCCCGGCTTCCAGATGCGTCGGATATTCGTCCGGCTGCCTTTCCAGATAGGACTGAACCCCCGTTCCTCCCAGAACGAGAGGGCGTATCTCCACGTTTCTTCCGACACACAGTCCGCCTGTTCCCTGCGGTCCCATCAGCCCCTTATGTCCCGTAAAACAGAGTATGTCAACCCCCGCATCCCGCATGGAAATGGGGATGGTTCCTGCCGTCTGCGCCGCATCCGCCAGCAAAAGTGCCCCGTGCCTGTGGGCAAGCTCCGCCATCTTCTTCAAATGCAGCAGATTTCCGGTCAGATTGGAGGCATGCGTACAGACCACCAGCTTTGTGCCTTCCGTAATCTTCTCCTGCGCCTCTTCCAGAATCAGATTTCCAGATCGGTCCGCATGAATAAAATCCAGCTGAACCCCTTTCAGCTCCAGCTGGTAGAGCGGACGCAGAACCGAATTATGATCCCAGTCCGTCGCCACCACACGATCCCCCGGATTTAAGAGGCCGAAAAGAGCCATATTCAACGCCTCTGTCACATTTGCGGTAAAAACCACCCGCTCCGGGGCATCAAACCCAAAGAGCTCCGCCAGCTCTTTGCGTGTCCTGAAAACGGAACGGGCCGCATCCAGCTCCGCCTCCGCCGTCCCCCGTGAGGCATTCCCGAATCCGTTCATAGCCCGCAGCACTGCTTCCGCCACGCAGGGAGGCCTTTGAAAAGATGTCGCCGCACAGTTAAAGTAAATCATCTTCAGATCCGGACGACCTTGTCCGCTTCCTGCATCATGCGGGCAATGTCATACATATTAGAAATCACACCTACGCGGATTTTATCCTTCACTCCGTAAAAATCAGCGCAGATGCCACAGGTGAAAATCTGGACGCCGCGGTTCTCCAGACTCTTCAGATCCTCCAGTGACTCGCTTCCCTCTGCCGTCAGGTGAGCGCCGCCGTTCAGGAAAATCATAATTTCCGGCAGAATGTCCTGCTGGGCAAGCGCATAAATATAACTTTTGATCAGCGTTTTCCCCAGCTGCGGGTTGCCGTCCCCCTGTCCGAACCGGTCGGTTCCGATTACAATAACCTCTCTGCGTTCCAGAGGCGCACAGGTGATCTCCTCATCCAAATCCGGGGCTGCTTCCTTTGCCGCATCCTTGGATCCCTGCTTTGTAATTGTCACGCTCCACTGATCACCCTGCTGACGAACCGTCACCGGACAGCCCTTTCCCTTCGCCATCCGCTTCAGATTTTCCACCGCAGCCAGGTCATTCACCAGCACCTCCGCGGTTTCTCCCCCTCCAAGCTCCTTCAGTGCCTGCACAGCCATCACCACCGGCTGCGGGCACGCCTTGTTTCTTGCATCTACCAGCATTTTTTGTACCTCCCTGTCATCTTTTATCTGGTAATCCCACCTGCTGCGGGTATCTGAAAGAAATATCGTATTGGAACCAGTATACCATGACGCAGCAGCCTTATCCAACTTCCACACTCTCGCAGAATTGTTTCACGAATATTTGTGATAACAAATATATCGCTGTATCTCCATCAGTAGTAATCAAACAGGCTCTCAATTATATTTGAAATTTCAACGATATCATTGATTGAAACTTCCCCGGTTTTCCTGACATTTCTGGCGTCCAAATCCAAATAACGAAGGTGATCGCAAATAACTGTTTGACCTTTTTCTTCCAGAATATAGGTTGTGGGGGAAGAATACCTTCCGTCTCTCACAGGACAGACGATAGCCTGCCTTGTTTTGTTATAAACATTTTTACTCACAACAAGAATTAAATCGCGGATTCCTTCAGCCTTCAGCAGATCCCCCTGCACATATATGCTCATTCCTACAGTTCCTCTCTACCCACAGGTTTTCCCCATTCTGTTTCCGGAAATCTGCAGATCGGCCCAAACTTCTCTATGCGTTCCTCCAGAGAAAGCCGTCTGTGTATTTTTGAGATCACGATTTTATGATCCCATACCTCAATATTTAAATCATCACAATCGTGAAAACCTGCCTCTTCCAGCATATCCTTTGGTATGCGTATTGCCTGACTGTTTCCCCATGTTTTTATCTGTGTCTTCATGTTTGTACTCCTCTCATCCTGTAAGAGCCTCAGCCATGTATATCCTTAGGATATCCCTATGATACTGTTCTGTCAACCACAGTACACAAACAGCCCTCTCAAAACCGGAAATAGCCGCTTTTTCCTCCGCTCTTTTCTTCCAGATGCACATCGGAGATCACCATGCGGCGGTCAATCGCCTTGCACATATCATAGACTGTCAGCAAAGCAGCCATAACACCGGTCAGCGCCTCCATTTCCACCCCTGTTTTCCCGTCGGTTTTTACGGTGCAGCGGGCGTGAAACGCAGAGTTCTCCGAATCAGCCTCAAAGGTAACGGCCGCGTTTGTCAGGCTGAGCGCATGACACATGGGAATCAGCTCCGGCGTGCGCTTGCAGCCCATAATTCCGGCTACCTGCGCTACCGTCAGAACATCCCCCTTTTTCACCTTCTTTGCCGCAACCGCATCATACACCTCACGGCTGACACGGACAGTGCCGACGGCAGTGGCTTCCCTGTGCGTAATTTTCTTCTCGGAGACATCAACCATTCTGGCGTTCCCCTTCTCATCAAAATGCGTAAATTCCATAAATCTCTTGCTCCCGGTCTATTGTTTTTCTGTATTACGTTACAGACATCACCGTATTCATTGTAACAGCAAAAAGACTTCCCCTCCACCACTTAAAAACCAGGATACCTGTCCCGGATTATCTTAAAAGGTTGAGAAAAAGTCCTGAAGAATCTAAGAATCCCCGATTCTGTTTTTGCGTTGTTATTTCAGGAAAAGTATCTGTTTTTCGTCCAGCTGAAGAAAATCCGGCATGCCTTTTTTCTCCAGAAGCTTCTGTATATTTTCCTGCGCGAACCAGGAAATATACGCCGGATTCTCCGGCTGCCGGCTCCCCTGAGGAACCAGGTAAAAATTCATCTCAAAGGGAAGTTTCACCCGTCGTCTTTCCTGAACCCGGAAACTGTTCGGCGGTATTTTCCCGTCATACTCCGGATGCTCCCTCGCCCAGACAGGGATAAACCAGTGCGCACGATACCCGATACATGCGGTTTCCTCCGGTATTTCCCGTTCCGTAAAAAGTTCTATTCCCCAATCCTTCAGAAAGGCCTGATGCGCGTCTCTTCTCTCCAGCGAGCAGAAGTTTTTACAGCCCGTAAGCACTGCAGCCTGCCGGATCCGGGGTTCTGCAAACACCGCTTTCTTTTCCCCCGCACGTATCACCTGTCCCTGTTCCATGACAAGCACATCGTCACAGAACCGGTAGATTTCATCCCTGTTGTGGGAAACCAGAACCACTGTTCCCGTATATCCTTCCAGCATCTCCGAGAGCTGTTCCTGCAGCTGATCTTTCAGGTAGGCATCCATGGCAGAGAACGGTTCATCCAGAAGGATCATCTCCGGCCGGCAGGCCATCAGCCTGGCAAGCGCCGTCCGCTGCTGCTGTCCTCCGGACAGTCCTGACGGATAGTGATCCTCCAGCCCGGCCAGATGGAAACGCTCTGCCATTTCCCGGACTCTTCTTCGCTTTTCTTCCCGTGTCCCGGACAGGCCGGCTGCAATATTTTCCGCCACCGTCATGGTCGGAAACAGAGCATAGCTCTGAAAAAGATAACCGATATTTCTTTTCTGGGGTCTCAAATTGATTTTCCGGGCGGAATCGTACAGAACACGGCCGTCGGCGCAGATCTTTCCCGTGTCCGGTGTTTCTATCCCGGCAATGCTTTTCAGCGTCATGCTTTTTCCGCAGCCGGAGGCTCCCAGAATGCCGATTCTTTTTCTCTGTTCCGAAAAGGAAACCTGCAGGTCAAAATCCCGCAGTTTTTTTCTGATGTCTACCTCCAGACTCATTTCTGCCTCTCCCGCTTTCGCTGCCTGTCCGTGTGTATGTTTTCCGCAGAAACCTCCGGCAAAGCAAAGCTTACCATTTTTTCAGGTTCTTCATCTTCTTTCCCGCCACAAAGTTCATCAGGAAAATCACAGCAAAGGCAATCAGCAGTACCACAGCAACCCAGATCCCGGCTGTCAGGTAATCGCCGTCCTGAAGCACCATGGCGATCCGCTGTGAAACCGTCGCCGTCTTTCCGGGAATATTCCCCGCCAGCATAGAGGTTGCCCCGTATTCTCCAAGTGCTCTTGCAAAGGCCAGAACCGTCCCCGCTATAATGCCCGGACCTGAGGCAGGCATCACGACCTTCCAGAAAATTTTCGTTTCAGACATCCCCAGTGTTCTTCCGGCATATACCAGGTTCACATCCATCTGCTCAAAGGCCGCCCTTGCATTCCGGTACATCAGCGGAAAGGCGATCACCGTCGCGGCGATAATACAGCCCAGCCAGGACTGCACCACCTTGAGCCCGAACTGCTGATAGAGAAAAGAACCGAACGGGCGCCTCTTACTGAAAAACAGCAGAAGAAAAAAGCCTGTCGCAGTCGGAGGAAGCACCATAGGCAGCGTCAGAATTCCATCCAGCACAGAGCGGGCGCCCGGTCCCTTCCTGATAGAGCGACGCGCCGCAAAGATTCCCAGAAAAAAAGAGAGTACCGTTGCGACAATACCTGTTTTCAACGATATCCACAGAGGACTCCAGTCCAGATTTTTCAGGATTTCCGTCAGTTCATTCATGGTTCCTCCTCTTCTGTCCTATCTTTCTGCCCGCAGGGACTTTTCTCCCGCTTCCAAGATTGATGCTTCCTTTTTTGTCCTATTTTTCTGCCCGCGGGGGCTTTTCGCTGCGCCCCGCTTCATCTGCTGTATCTATTTGTCCGCGGGGACAAACACAGCCTGCGGCCTCCGTCTTTCAGACACGGCCGCTTTCCCTATGGATTTCTCCGTCAAGCCGTCCGTCAGCCTGCGGTTGTCAGCTGTCGGATACATCCGTATCAAAGTAATAATTCTGGAAAATCGCCTTTGCCTCATCCGAAAGGATATAGCTCTCGAAATCCGCGGCAGCAGCCGTCTCGGCGCTGTCCGCCTCGTCGTTCTTTACCTGCGCGATCGGATAAATGACATTGCCCGTCAGGTCGTATCTGACCTTCTGCAGGATATCAAGCTTGTCCTCATAACCGTATGTATCCGAATAATATGTGGTTCCCACTTCGCAGGAGCCTTCCACAACAGCGTTGAGAACCTTGCTCACATTGCCCTGCTCGCTGATCTCCACACCGCCCAGCGCTTCCGATACCTGCTGCGTCGTGTATGCAGAAGGCTCCTCGGTTTCGGGCAGAATTCCCAGATTCATCAGCGCGGTCCTGGTATATTTTCCCACCGGAACCGATCCGTCCGCCAGTGCGATGCTGGAGGCATCTCCCAGATTTTCCAGTCCTGTTACCTTTGTCCCGCTGTCCTTCAGCGTAATGACACACACCTGATTGTTTACCACATTATGGCGTGTTCCGTCCAGAACCAGTCCGTCCTCCTGCAGGGTGTCCATCTGCTTCTGCGCCGCGGAGAAAAACAGGTCGCACGCATAACCCTCCTCAATCTGGGTGAGCAGCGTTCCGGAGCTGTCCGCATTAAACGTAATCGTTACATCCGGGTGCGTCTCGTTGTATTTCTGCGCGATTTTCGTCATAACCGTGTTCAGGCTGGCGGCGATAAAAACCTGGATCTCCGTCTTTTCTCCCCCCTCCTGCATACTTGCGGAAGCAGAAGATACAGCCTCTCTCGTTCCCGCCGTTCCGGAGGACGCCGCAACTTCCGCACCGGAGGACACGGCTTCCACCACTTCAGAAGGTGCCTCCATCCCCGGAGAAGCAGAGGAAGATTCTCCCGCCGCATCCGTGCTTCCTGCAGACGCGGAGGATGATCCCCCGCAGCCTGTCAGTCCCAGCACGACTGCCCCGGCCAGCATCAGTGACAAAACTTTCTTCTTCATACCTTCTCCTCCCTGTTTGCGGCATCCCTGTTTTTTCAGGGATGAACATCCCATCCTTCCATCCGCGGACAATCCGTGGGGTTTCATCCCCCGCGGCTTTTCCCGGCAGCCCAGGCCGCCCGCAGCATGCTCAGCCACCAATACTGACCATATCCATCTGCTCGGTAATTCCTGCCCGGTTCTCAAAGCAGTGCGCCGCCGGTTTTTCCCGGACTGCCTTTTCCAGAACCTCTGTCAGTATTTTTCGCCTTTTTTCTTCTTCCCCGCCCGGATGTTCCCGGAAAACCCTCATCAGATCCTCCGTCTCCCCGTAACAGAGACAAGGCTTCAGTTTTCCCTTTGAAGTCAGCCGGATGCGGTTGCAGCTGCCACAGAATTTTCCGTGCATGGCGCTGATAAAGCCGATGCTGCCTCTCCAGCCCGGAATCCGCATGTAAACAGCCGGCCCGTTCCCGTGAACAGACGCATCCGCGTGAATGTCCGGCCACTTTCTGTGCATCTCCCGGAAAAGCTCTGTATTGGAAACCCCCGGAACCAGACTGCCGTGTCCGACAGGCATCATCTCGATAAAGCGGACATCCAGCTCCCGGCTCCTGGCAAGCCCGGCAAGCTCCGTCCACTCTCTGTCATTAACCCCCTTCTGGAGCACGCAGTTTACCTTGACACGGAAGCTTTTGTCCCCGCTTTTTTCGTCCCTGTGTGATAATTCCGCCTCTCTCAGAGCCACTTCCAGTCCCTCCAGTACGGCCGGAAGCTGATCTCTTCCGGTAATCTGCCGGAAGGTCTCCCGGTTCAGCGTATCCAGACTGATATTAACCCCGTCAAGCCCTGCTTCCCGCAGTTCTGCCAGATACTGCCCCAGCAATACGCCATTGGTTGTCATCGTCACCTGCCGGATTCCCGGAATCTGCTTCAGTCTCGCTATCAGCTCCGGACATCCCAGCCTGGCCAGGGGCTCTCCGCCCGTCACTTTAATCTGGGTGATTCCCAGACCAGCAGCCGCAGACACAATCTCCGCAATCTGCTCATAAGAAAGGATCTGACTTGCCGGAACCTGCCGGATTCCGTCCGGCATACAGTAGCGGCAGCGCAGATTACAGCGGTCCGTGATGGAAATCCTCATATATTCAATTTCTCTGCCAAAGCCGTCCTTCATACAAATCCCATCCTGTACTGCCTGCCAGCGGTGCCAAAACTTCGCAGCAGCCCGACTTGACGAATCATTATCCTCCTGATAAATCCTGCCAGAACTTTCGGGCATTTACTTTCCGAATCCGCAGTTCGGGAAAGTACAGGTTCCGCAGTTCAGGCACAGCCCGCCTTCTCCCAGCACATCCAGATCCTTTTTCTCCAGGAGCTCGTCTGCCATCAGCCGGGGAAGAACCAGATCAAAGACCGTCCGCTTATGATACATGACACAGCCCGGAAGACCGCAGACCGGAATCTTCTTCTCCCCATAATAAGCCAGCAGGAACATGGCGCCCGGCAGCACCGGCGCCCCATAGGTTACAATCCTTGCCCCTGTGTTCTTAATCGCCAAAGGCGTCCGGTCGTCCGGATCCACGCTCATGCCGCCTGTGCAGAAAATCATATCCGCACCGTCATCCAGAAGCTTCCGGATCGCACTGGTAATCATTTCGTGATCATCACTGCAGACCTCATGCCCCATGATCTCCACATCAAATTCCGACAGTTTGCTCTGCACAACATCGGTAAAGGTATCCTGAATCCTGCCGTAGTAAACCTCATTGCCGGTTGTCACAATACCTGCCCGTTTGTGATGAAAGGGAAGAACAGTAAGAATTTTTCCTCCGCCAGCGGCGCGTCTGGCACGCTCCATTTTTTCCTTTTCAATTACCAGAGGAATAATCCTGGTTCCTGCCAGATGATCTCCCTTTCGTACCGGAAAATTCCCGTGCCTTGTGGCAATCATCATCTCGCCCAGCGCATTTACCGCATTCAGCTTCTCCGTGTCCACCTTGAGAAGTCCGTCGATATCCGCAACCAGCTCAATCTTGCCTTCCTTCACCTCTGTCGGATGCATATAGTCGTTTCTGCAAAGATCGTAAAGAATCTCCGCCGCTTCATTTTCATGCAGGGTATTTTCATTATTTTCCCAGATATACACATGATCTTTCCCGACAGAAAGGAGAACCGGAATATCCTCTTCTTTTATCACATGACCCTTCCGGAATACGGGTCCCTTTTTTCCGCCCCGGATAATCTGCGTAATGTCATGACAAAGAACCTGCCCGACCGCCTCTTCTGTTTTCATCAGCTTCATTTATGCTTCCTCCACACAAATCCTTTTGCCGCTCCAGCTTATATCTTTTTACCTGTAACAGACGTTCTTCCTGTCTCCAGAATTCTATCCGCAATTTTTTCCGTATCACCGAAACTCAGCGCAGGTTCCGAAAAGGACTCCGCCGGAAGATCGGTGACAATCAGAAACCGTCCTTCCGGGTTGGACGCAGCCTCCCTGGAAATGCAGCCCCTTATCACCTCTATTTTTGACCCCGGTTCCTCCTTCATCCCCTCAATCAGAATCACATCCGCATCCGGAAACTGGGCAAGCAGCTTCTCCATGGATTCTCCTGCCGTTCTTTTGTGAACAAAGCACTGCGAGGCAGAAAGTACCGCCGTTCCAAAGGCTCCGGCCTGGTCAAACCGGTAACTGTCGGTTCCCGGCACATCACAGGTAAAATCATGTCCGTCATGCTTCAGCACTGCTACCCGGAGCCCCCTCCCGGTAAGTATACGGATCATGCTGACAATTAAAGTGGTCTTGCCGGAGTTTTTAACGCCGCAGATTCTGACAACGATCTGTTCTTCCGGAACCGGGTTCTTTCTTTCTTCTATATTTCCTTCCATATCCATCTCCCGTCCGCAGCTTCCGGCGTATGTCCGGGAAAGACAAAACCACCTTTTTCCTGCCATTCCCTCGCTTTCCTGCCTTTTAAAGCATAAAGACACGAACCCTGTCTCCCGCCTCTGCCTCCTGCGAACCGGAAGGGAACTCCACCATGCAGTTGCAGCCAGCCATATTGCTCAAAATACCGGAGTCATTCGATCCTCCGGCAATGCGTACCTTTTCGTCCGCATAAAAAGCCCTCACAAAACGCCGGGTCGGGCTCTTTTTCGGATATCCGTTTTCCAGAACAGCCTCTCTGTATTCCATACAAAGCTCCTGCCTGCCCGTCATCTTTTCCAGAACGGGCTTTACCAGAAGATTCATATTTGCGGCCGCTCCGTAGGGATTCCCGGAAAGGCTGATGATTTCTTTCCCTTCGTACATGCCCGCCAGTGTCGGCATGCCGGGTTTGATACGCACTTTCCAGAAAATGCGCTCCACGCCCAGAATCCGGTATACTTCGTGCATAATATCCTTCTTGCCGACAGAAACACCTCCTGTGGTAAGAATCAGATCCGCCTGCCCCACGTTCTGCCGCAGATATTCCGCAGCCTCCTCCGCCTGATCCTGAACCAGCTTTCTCCCTGCAATATCCACATCCCAGATGCGGCACTGGGCGCAGAGCATATGCAGGTTGGAGTCATAAATCTGCCCTTCCCGGAGAGGAGTGCCGGGCTCCGCCAGTTCATCTCCCGTGGACATTAACAGGAGTCGGGGCTTCCGGTATACCCTGACCTTCCTTCTTCCGAGCCCGGCCAGAATGCCGATTTCCACCGCACGGAGCTGCAGCCCTGCCTTCATCAGGCAGGCTCCTGCTTTGTAATCCTCGCCCTGAAAGCAGTAATTCTGCCAGGGTTTCAGGCTTCTGTAGACCAGAACTGTATCTTCCCCATAATCCGAATCCTCCTGACGCAGAACCGCATCTGCCCCCTCCGGAATCGGCGCCCCTGTCATGATCCGGACAGCAGTTCCCGGCTCCACTTTCCTGTCCGTCCAGTGTCCGGCATCCACTTCTGTCAGCACCTGTAATGCCACCGGATGTTCCCTGTCCGCCCCGCGGATATCTTCACTTCTCAGCGCATAACCGTCCAGCGGAGATCTGGGAAACGGAGGCTGGTCACGTTCCGCACGGATATCCTCCGCCAGAACGCGCCTGTCTGCATTTTCCAACGAGACCTCTTCTGTCTCTGTCATTCTAGTTACATGCTCCCGGAGAAGCTGCACCGCTGTCTCCAGTTCCAGAGGTTCTGTATTCATCTTCCTACCCCACCTGTTTTTTCCGCCGACTCTTTACCTTCTTATTTTCCGATCTCTGCGCTTCTCCATAGACAGTCAGACAAATGAAAATTCTTATAGAACCGGCAGCTCCTTTCTGCATATAGTAAAAAAGACTGCCGGCTAAAAAAGCAGACAGTCTCCCCTTCCATTCCTTATTGTAAATGTAAAACTTATGTGCAAAGCCATAGCTAATACAATAAAACGCCATGCCGCTTTACCGGCACAGCAAAGTATATCAGCTCTCCGCGCTTCTTTGCTGCCTTCGCAGCTTTCGCACCTGAACTTATACAATAAAGAAGCGGCTGTCACAAGCTTCCCTGATGCTGCGGCAGTCTCCACATGTCTCCTTCTCAAATTGATGGAATTCCTTCCATCCGGAAAGTCATGCCGTTTCCCGCATGGCTCTGTGCAGAGATCGTTCTCTGCTTCGGCCTATGTCCCATACCGTCCAATTTGCTACATTCTGCAACACCGACAGCTTCAGGTACAGAGGCTTGGAAACCATATTTAATTACAGAAATAGTAACGCAAAAAATGCACAAAATCAATCTTTTCCAGATGTCGATTTCATGCACTTTTGCAATATATGATTGAATTTAACAACCGTGCAGACATCTACCGCAGAAGTCCGGTTGCCCGAAGCTGCTTTTCCCTGAAAAGCTGATTATATATCCAGATGAACCGTCCAACTCCGATCATCGCCGCGATTGTGCCAATACCCACACCGACCAGATGCCTGGTCGAGAAAAAACCGATCAGGCATGTCAGCGCGACACATGCCAAATCAAAAACATTTTTTACATTTCCCATCCTTTTACCAGTTCTATCAGAAATAGCCTGAACAATACCATCACCAGGATTAGGAACCAAACGGGCATTGACATTCATCGCAGCACCAATACCTGTAAAAGCAATGCCACAGATCAAACATATAATTCGCGGCAGCAGGCTGTGCTCGTCCGGAAGAATGGCACTAAACAGGTTAAAAAAGCGCGTCAGTACAACTGACAGCGGAATCTGCAGCAAATCATATAGCCGGAAGGAGCGTCCCTTAATCAGGAATTCCACAGCAGCAAGAACTGCATACATGACCAAAGACGCGTTACCAAAATTCCAATGATGAATCAGAGAGAGGCAGTAAGCGATTGAAATGATCGGAGTGACCCCAAAAGCTGATTTTGTATTCAGGATAATTCCAAGCGCCAAAATCAACATCCCGGATAAATAAAAAAGACCTCTTGCCACTTTCTTTTTCAAGATGACTCCTTTCCTGCCTTTTTTCTGGGCATCGTTGCCTTGATAACTCATATCCAACTTCTTGCGTTTCCGCCTTACAAATATCGTATCTATTCAGCACCCCCAGAAAACTTCTGAAATCGTCCGGTGAGCAAGCTCTCCGTCCGGATTTCATCAGTTTCCTGGGGGTGCTGAATAATTACCAAATATCATTGTCCTGCTTCCTGTCCAGGATGCCGCTGTTACCGACAACGCAAATATCAAAAAAAGAAACACCGTCCCCGGTACTTCTAGGTACCAAAAACAGTGCTTCGATGTGCGCCATCAGGGACTCGAACCCTGGACAAATAGATTAAGAGTCTACTGCTCTACCAACTGAGCTAATGGCGCATCTTATAAATTGCTACAGCCTTTATCGCTGCAACAGTGGTATTATATGAAATCCCAAACAAAAAATCAAGAGGGAATTTCAGATTTTTTCCAACGATTTTTTTCGTTTTTTTCTGCCGCCATCAAAAATGGCCATAGCAAGAAATCCTGCTTAAAGTAAGTCGGCCTATTATTCGATCTTTGTTGCTGCCGTGGCATAAAAATCCGGATATGTTTCCTTCAGATACCTCACATCTCCGACCCAGTTCATAAGCAGAAGCCGAAGAACCCTCTCAAAATCCTGATTGAAATGATCCACATCATGCTTTGAAAGTTCTTCCCAGGTACCTCTCAGCCGAAATTCGTCCATGAGATGGAAAACTCCCCAGAGCATTTCCGTAAAGCACTCATGCTCAATGACCAGCGGATTGGACGCAATGACGAGAATATTAGTCTGGTTTTCCCGGATAAGCTGCCGTGTCTTTGTGTAACCTTCCCCATCCAAATGTACATTCAGCTTCGCATTCTGTATCCGACCGAGAATTTCCTTTTCTGTCCCGGACTGGTATGCACCGGACCGTACCACCTCGGTAAGAAACGCATCCTTATCTGTCATTCGGAGAATCTCCTTTAACAGGTATGCGCCGATGCCGGTAAAAAAGGAACTGGTCAGCATCCGTGTTTTTTCCAGACGTTCCTTCTTTTCGCGTTCATTGATGATCTCGCCGACTACCAGCGTAGCAATCGCGATCGTCACCGGCATAAACGCCAGATCCTGCAGCAGATAAAACGCGGTTGTACTCTCATCATGAAATATCGCAATCTGAAGGATATAGATTGCTGCCGAAATAGCGATCAATGCAATTACCACTCGTCGAATTGTCTGCTTATCCATACCTGCCTCCCACTCCGGTTTCTTTATCCTGCGAACAGATTTTCCGTTCTCCTCGCACATCACTCTGAAATTGCCATGGACTGCTGTCTACAATTTTTCATCATCACACGTACCTTTTTACCTGAAAACGCGATGCCAAACTTCAGAATTTCGCTGATGCCGTTGGACTGCATTTCCGAATCATACCGCCGACTGTCTATCTGTTTCATTGCCTGCTCCGCCAGTGCCTCCAATTCCTCCGCACCGACATTTCTTTTCCACTTGATTTCCATTATAATTCCCGGATATTTGCTGTCTCTGGGTGTCATACTAATATCATAGCGTCCGTCTCCGGATTCCCTGTTTGACCGAATCTTGTACTGGCTGTCCGTCATCGCAACCAGGCCGAGCACAAGCCCATGGTAAAATCCTTCCGCGCCCGCATCATAGAAACTGACGGATTGATCCATATATTCCGCAATAGCCTGCTGAAGTTTCTCATAATCATTGGAAAAAAGGCTGATGGCGACCCGATTTGCAGTTGTTCCCTCTATTGCTCCGATCTGTATCAGGTGTGATAAGATCTCATTTTGATAAACTGCTGCAATCTCCCGATTTGGTATGGACACTTCACACAGATAAGAGCCGTCCGCCTGTAGTTCCTTCTTAGTTGTTTTCAAATAACCTGCTACCAGTAAAAACGTATAGATATATGCGGGTTCCTTTGTCAACGACCTATACACAACATTCGGATCGATTCGCGCAGCCACCTTTCTGCCCTGAAGGAGCGAATACATTTGTCCGGTAATATCATCCGTGGCAGCTTTTAAAACCGCATCAAGGATCTCATTTTTTCCCGTGTGAACCCAATATGCCTGCGGGACACACCCTCTGGAGATATAATTGATCACGGACCATGGATTGAAAATCTCCCTGCTTCCGAACAGATATCCGTCATACCAGTCCCGCAGTTCCGATTCTTTCTCCTGACAGCCATAATATTTCATCATCTCTGACACTTCGTCTGGAGTAAAGCCAAAATAATCATCATAATCATCATCCAGAACAGAGTTCACCGTAAGATTATTGAGTCCGCTGAAAATACTTTCCTGAGCAATACGCAGAATACCGGTCAGAAAACCATAAGAAAGATTTTTGTTATCCTTAAAAGCGCCTGAAAAAAAATTCCGCATAAAACCGACAATTTCTTCATAAAAATCCCTGGAGTATCCCTCCTGAATCGGAGTATCGTATTCATCAATAATGATAACCGGTGCTTTGCCATAATGAACAGCAAGCATTTTCGACAACTTCTCCAGAGCAGAAGCCATCTCCACCTCATTTGCCGTTCCATTCAATACTCTGACAAAATAATCCTTCTCATATCCAGACAGCTTTTCACTCGCCGCAAGTTCAGAGTGTCTGCCAAATTCTTCCTGAAGAAGTTCCCGGATTTTCAGAATCGTTGCATTCCAGGAATCAAATTTGACATCCTTAAATGACATAAAGATAACCGGATACTTTCCCTGATGGCAGCGATATGTCTCTCCGCATTTCCATATTGCTTTATCTCTAAAATATATTGAAGTATCCTGGTTAGAGATCTCGAAAAAAACGCGAAGCATATCCATATTAAGCGTCTTCCCAAACCTTCTCGGTCTGGTAAAGAGCGAAACCAGAGGTTTTCTATCCAGAAAATCTCTGATAAATAAAGTCTTGTCCACGTAATAGTATTCGGACTGTGCCCGGACATAATCCGATATGCCAATGGGAAGCGGCTTTAACTTATGCCGGGCATACTTCCCGGATGAAATCCGTCCATCAGCCGGCCGTTCCACATCATCCGGAATACGCCAGATCCCATCTGCCTTTTTTGCCCCTTCAATCCTCCCTGATTTACACAGGGCGTTAACAGACCGCACAGACAGACCCCATTCGGCAGCCAATTCCTTACATGTTTTCATCCTGTACTACCTCTCTGGAAAAAATCATTGTTCTCATCCTAATTATAGAAAACGATTCGCAATATATCAACGTATATATGGTATCTTGCGAATTAAATTGCGAACGTTCTGCGATTGAACTTTTCACACTGCCGGAATATAATAAACCCGCTTTACGGAATCTTTTCTGCCGCACAATCCTTAGAAGGCTGGCAGAAGTTCAGCCTGCAGAACCACACAAAACACCGGTACAAAGCAGCTGTCAGAAATATGGAACGGAGATTCGAATAAAATGAGTGTACAGACAGTTACCCCCGCCGAGCTGGAAAGCTGGCACGCGGAAGATTATATTTTGGTGGATGTCCGGGATGAGAATGCCCACCGCCTCGGCAATATTCCGGGCTCCATCCGTATTTCCCTGAAGGATCTGCTCGATGGCAATTTTGATCTTCCCCAAAACAAAAAAATCGTCCTCTACTGCATGTTCGGAGTATTAAGCAAGACCCCTGCAGAAGAACTTCTGGAAGAAGGATACGACGCCTATCATCTGGAGGGCGGATACGGAAGCTGGCTCGTCCGCGCCATGAACTCGGAGTCCGCCAACGAGGAGCGCCGTGCAGAAATTGAGAAAAGCCTCCGGAAAAGATTCAAGCGCGATCTCATGGGGCGATTTGTAAAAGCGGTCATTGACTATGACCTGATCCAGCCGAACGACAAAATTGCCGTGTGCATCTCCGGCGGCAAGGATTCTATGCTGATGGCAATGCTTTTTAAGGAACTGAAGCGAAGAAACAAGATCCCGTTCGAGGTGATCTATCTGTGTATGGATCCCGGCTACAGCGAAACAACTCTGGGAATTATTCAGGGAAACTCCAAACTTCTCGGAATCCCTCTCACCATGTTCCGCACCAGGATCTTTGACGCGGTAGACAACATTCCCAAGTCTCCCTGCTACATCTGTGCCAGAATGCGCCGGGGCTATCTTTACCGCCGGGCAAAGGATCTCGGCTGCAATAAGATTGCTCTCGGCCACCATTATGACGATGTAATAGAAACAACACTAATGAGCATTCTGTACAGCGGTCAGACACAGACCATGATGCCAAAGCTCCACAGCACCAACTTTGAAGGAATGGAGCTGATTCGCCCTCTGTATCTGATCCGCGAAGACGATATCAAGGCATGGAGGGATGTCAATGGACTGCAGTTTATCCGCTGTGCCTGTCACTTTACAGACACATGCTCTGTGGACGGCCACGGAGGAACCGGATCCAAGCGGCTGGAGGCCAAACGGCTGATCGCCCAGCTGAAGAAAACAACCCCTTCCGTCGAAGGGAACATTTTCCGCAGCATGGAGAACATCTGCATGAATGCAGTCCTGGGATATAAGGATCACAACGGAAACCGCCACAGCTTTCTTGACACCTATGATTGCGAATCCGGTGACCGCCCCGGTATGGCATCCGGTCACACCGACTCTTCGGATATCACCGATCCATCCGGCCAGGAAGGTTCTCTGCCCTCTGCTACTTAATGGTTAATTTTATACGTACTGCCGCTATGTCTTTTGTGAAACGGAGATTTCCTGTTTACATTCCTGTCTTCACCCCTCCTGAAAAGCAGGCGGAAACAAAGCCTTCCCAGCGGGCCTCCGAAAAAGATCTGCCATGCCAAAGCCATAGGGAAGTTCATCGCGGCTGTCTGGAGCCATACGCTTACAAATCCTGCGGTTGAGAAATCTTTAAATAAAATCGTAGCGACAAGGCTCATCGCCGGACACATCAGACAGACGGTAAGAGAACAGCGAATCAGCAGGATCCAGATAAATGGCATATCCGGAGTTATGACACGCTTTGTCAGAAACAGAACCGGACGCTCCATAACAAACATCTCCAGGATAATTGCCACCGGCCACATAATCTTCAGTTCCCCGAACGCCATCAGAAATACCTGATCCTTCAGTCCCCCGATATTCAAAGCAATGTTGTAGCAGATCATGGCATAAACCATGATGAAAGCCATAATTACGGTGAAAATAAAATTCTCAAATTTCGTTTTGGGCATAAAAAGACTCCTTCTGTCATAATGACCGTGTTGTTCGTTATCACTGAAGGAGTGTGCGTTTCCAATCGAATACCGATATAAAATTTTGACAGAGGCAATTATAGCATAGATCTGTTCTTTGTAAAGCGTAAAAAAATGCCCGTAAACTGGATCCGTTTGTGATGGTTCTTCCCGGTTTACCTTTCTGCTCCGGCAGACCGCTATACTTTGCCGAGAATCCTTCCCGCATCCTCCCGGTACTGATCGCGGAAAGCGCTCCCCGCGCTCCAGATCATGGAAATGTCATGGGAAACCAGATAGTTTTCCAGCGGGATTTCCCTTAGCCTTCCATGTCGGATTCCGGTTTTTGCAGCCGCTTCATACATGAATGAAATCCCCATATTGTTTTCCAGAAGATGAACAATGGCATACATGCTGTTGATCTGTATGGTTTGACGAAAATCCTCCAGGCTTCTGTTCACCTGCATCAGACTTTTTTCCAATATCTCCCGTGTTCCGGAACCCGGTTCCCGGACAATCAGAGGTTCCGCCATAAGATCATCCAGTTTGTGAATTTCTTTGGAAAAAACGTACTCTTTTCCGCAATAAGGGGCAAAATGCTCTGTTTTATAGAGAATGCTCTCAAATTCATCCCGGTCAAAATATCCTTCGACCAGAGCCATATGCAGTTGTCCTTCCCGCAGGCCCTTTAGCAGGTTCCTGGTATTCGAAATAGTAGCCTGCACCTCGCTGTAAGGGTATCTTTTCATGCAGTCTGTGAGAAGCTGGGGAAGAATAAATTCTCCGACCGTAATGGTCGCCCCAATCCGGATTTCCCTTTTTCCATCCCTGTTTTCCTGAAAACTCTTTCTTAAATTTTGTTCATCGTTCCAGACATGCAGAGCTACCCTGCGAAGCTCTTCTCCTTCTCTTGTCAGGTACAACGCCTTTTTATCCCGGGCAAACAGCTTAACGTGATAGCTTTCTTCCAGAAACCGGATATGCTGGGAAACAGCAGGTTGCGAAACATGTAATAGTTCCGCAGCTTTTGTATAACTCATGGTCTCACACACCGTCAGAAATGTTTGGGTACGGATATCCAGCATCAGCCCGTCTCCTTTCTGAAACAGCCTGCCGCCTCGCAAAAAGAGCGTTGTCAAACGGAAATCCCGTCAGCAGGTCGCTCCTCCGACAACATCCTTCTTTAAGCCCTGCTTTTATCCAGCTCTGCATGCAGCAGCCTGTCCTGCACATACGCAAATCCCAGGCGTTCAACCATATCGGCGAAGCGTTCACCGGACACGCCTTCTTCTCTGTAGAATAAGATAACTTTCTCTACAAAATCAAGAACCTCTTCCTCTGACGTAAAAATTTTTTGAAGTTCATATCCCCTGGCCACTCTTTTGCCCCAGCGTCCGCCCAGATATATTTTATATCCGTCTGTGTAATCTTCCACAGCGCCAAACGGACATTTCCCGACACATCTGCCGCAGTGATTGCAGCGTTCCGGATCTATCCGGACTTTCCCTTCCCTTACTTCTGCCACATGGATCGGGCACGCTTTTTCTATCTGGCAGCTGCTGCATCCGCGGCATTTCTCCATATTGATATGAGGGATTCTCTGCCCGATAATTCCGATATCGTTCAGATCCGGTTTTACGCAGTTATTCGGACACCCTCCGACGGCAATCTTAAATTTATGCGGGAGCACAACATCATGATAGCCCACATAAAATCTTTCATGCAGTTTTTCACTCAGGCTGAACGTATCCAGCAGTCCGTACTGACACGTTGTTCCCTTACAGGACACTACAGGACGCACCTTTGAACCCGTTCCCCCTGTCAAAAGCCCGTTTTCATTCAAAAAATCTATGGCGTCCTGAAGTCTGTCGTAATGCACGCCCTGCACTTCCACAGTCAGACGGGTTGTCATAGTAACCTCTCCGGATCCATATCTTTCCGCAGCTTCGGCGAGAACCCTCTGTTCCTCTGCAGTAATTTTACCGTTTCTGGTAATCACCCGAATGTTAAACACATCCGTATACCGCTTGTCCTGCAGGCATCCAAGCCCTTTTACCCTCTTGACTTCTTCCGGGGGAATCTGTCTGCCGACAGTTCCTGCAGCCACCCCGCCAATAATTAACTTCCTCATCCCAATGTCCTCCAGATACCTTTGATACAGTTCTATCAGAGCAGAAAACGAACTTTTCTCTGCCTTACCTGAAGCATACCATCAGGAATTGCAAAATGTAAAATTATATATTTTGTATGATACATAACTTGTGCTTATATATCCGCCACATCTCCTACACTTATCCTTCTCTTTCTATGCTTTCCCTATTTTTTCGTTTCTTTCGCCATCTGCTTCCTTCTGCTGCGATTCTCCTGCTGCCATCTCCGGACTGCCAAAAAAGAGGATGACAGGCAGTACGACCGCTGCTGTAAGAATCGCGTTAGAGTTTTTAGCTTTTTCCACCAACGACAGCGTCATTTAACACCGGCTTAATTGTATTCAGATACAATCCCGTCTATAATAGAAAGCACCGCATCAAATTAATAACTTCGGGATCGCTTATGTCCATGAAATTTTCGTGTATAAAGAAGAAAGATAATGCCCTCTGGCAATGCATTTTTATCAACTCCCTTGTCGCCCTTTTTTCGTTTCTGTGGCTGATCCTGATGAATAAAGGCACCTTTACCCTGTGCGGAGATTATAATGCACAGGCAGTTCCATTTACTGTCGGCATGCACAAGGCCATACTGAACGGTCAGCCGTGGTCCTGGGGAATTGACCTTGGAACACAGACTGTCGGTGCGTATAGCTTCTACGGTCTCGGCAGCATTTCCTTTTGGATCACGATGCTGTTCCCGATAAGCGCCACACCGTGTCTGATGGGGTGGCTCTATGTTTTGAAGTACATTGCTGCAGGAGTGACCTCTTTCCTTTATATCCGGCAGTTCACACGTGATGATCATTACGCCGTGATCGGCTCGCTGTTTTACGCATTCTCCGGTTTTCAGGCGGTCAATCTCGAATTTTACACCTTCCACGATGCCACAATCCTGTTTCCCCTCCTTCTTTTGGAATTTGACCAGATGATGAAGTCAGGGAAATGCAGCCTTCGTGACGGAAGACCTTTTATCGCCGTAACGGCGCTTTCCTGCCTGAACAGCTATTTCTTCTTTGTCGGACAGGCCGTTTTTCTGATTCTCTATTTCTTCCTCCGATACGGAAGCAGGGATCTAAAGCTGACTGTCAGAAATCTGATTCTCTGCAGCATTGCCGGTTTTTGGGGCGTCATGATCGCCGCTGTCCTGTTTCTCCCAAATATCCTGTTCATTTCCGGAAACAAGAGAAGCAGTGTCCAGCTCCTGCTCTCACGACTCTTTCCCGAACCGCGGATGCTCTTGTACCTGGTTAAAGGATTTTTGTTTCCCGGAGAAGCGATGTACGACAGCAGCGCTGTATACAACCGCAGATGGACATCCACTTCCGCTTACCTTCCCATGATTGGCATAAGCGGCGTATTGGCGTATCTGCATGGCAGGCACAGAGACTGGCTCTCCCGAATGTTGCGCGTTCTGCTGGTGGCTGCATTCTCCCCTCTGCTGACATCTGCGTTTCTTCTGTTCACAGAAGCCAACCAGCGCTGGTGGTATATGCTGATATTGATGATGGCATCCGCATCTGCCCTTGTGCTGGAACAGGAAGTAAGAAAGGAAAACAAGGACGTACTAAAAAGGGCAATCCTTGTCAATGCGGTTTTACTTGTCATCTATTATATTGTCTTGAACCTTATGAAATGGAACGATTCGGAAACCAGCCTGGTCTATCACAGAGGGTTTTTCCTTCTGATCTTTGCCGTGGCTCTGGCCGGCCTTCTCATCCTCTGCCGACTTTCATCGAACACACGGCACTTCTACCGCACCGTTACCGCCTGGACTGCTGTTTTTGCGCTTCTCACGACCGGGTACGTTCTGGGTTATTATCGGTTTGCGGACGGTATCAGTGAAAAATACACAGAAAAAATACATCTGTACAGTCAGCTTGAGCCGATCAATGAGCAGTACCGGTATATCGACGAGAACATGATGCTCTATTCCAATGGAGCATCCGGTCTGCGCATTTTCAGCTCGACGGTCTCGAATTCTATTGTACATTTTGACAGCCTGTTTGACTTCTACAAACAGGCACGCAGACTGGACAAAACCTCCTATGCGGGACTGGCAGAGCTTTTCGGCGGAAAATACGATGTAACGACTGACCTGAACGGGAGGACGCCGCTCCGTACCTATGAAGTGAATGGAAAAACACATTACGTTGTTGAGCGAAATGCGTGCCCGATCGGATTTGCTGTCGATCAGGTGATTACCGAAGACGATCTGAAGAAAATTGATGTGAGTGAGAGAGGTCTCGTTCTCCTGAGATCCGCTGTGATCCAGCCGGATGACTGTGAGAGTGTAAGCGATCTCGCTCCCTGTATTTCCTATCGCACCGCACTGGAATCCATCCAGACGGATGCGGGATCGGATGAAACTGCCGACACCGGGAGCAATAAACTGGATCCGTCGGATAATGCAGGCCTTGTTTTTGACAGCGACCAGGAAGGCTACAGCCCTTCCGGGCGGGATGCAGATAATTTATCCCAAAGCAGTCCGGGCGAGAAAATTGCTCTGACCGACGATGAACTGCAGGATGTTGCGGCGGAACGCGTCGCGTACGATTCCGGCCGCGCCGTGGAAAATTTTCAGAGAACCTCTGGCGGCTTTGTCTGTGAGAGCGATTACCCCGA